>CALYRA010000307.1 GCA_945292135.1 uncultured Dysgonomonas sp. | reverse complement strand
TGGGTGATGAGATAAAACGATTACAAAAACCGAATTTGATTGCTATTTTTGTAGGCATGGCGTTAGGGATTGTTGTTGGAATCATCCCTATACCTTTTCCCGGATTAAGTGTTCCTATCAAATTAGGTATTGCCGGAGGTCCGATAATTGTAGGAATATTAATGGGGGCTTACGGTCCTCGTTTTCACGTAACCACATATGCTACTCAAAGCACAAATCTTTTTATACGACAATTTGGGATCGTCGTTTATCTGGCTTGTCTTGGAATAAGTGCGGGGGCTGATTTTTTTGAAACGGTCTTACGTCCGGAGGGTTTGTTATGGATTGGGACCGGAGCTATCCTCACCTTTATACCTGTTATTATAATGGGAATAATAGCAATGAAAGTGCTGCATATCAGTTATGAGCAAAGTGTAGGTATGCTTAGTGGAAGTATGGCTAATCCAATGGCATTGGATTATGCCAATTCAACTGTAGATGGAGACGAGCCTTCAGCAGCCTATGCTACCGTATATCCTGTAGCTATGTTTGTGCGAATTATTCTTACTCAAATATTACTACTGACGCTCGCCTAAATACCTGATTTATTTTATATCAATCTCTTCGCCGCGATAAAAATCTAAGATTCTTGCGCGGAATAGGAAATCATATTTAGCCTGTATCTGTTCGGATTTGCTACTCAATAATTTAGTCTGAGCTTCATTATATTCAAATACTGTTGATTTTCCGATACTATACCTGTCTTCAGCATATTTATATGATTCTTCCGCAGCTTCAAAAGCCTTTTCGGTTGACACAAATTTAGCTTTTGCAGCTATTGCGCTTTGATATGCTTGTTGTATTTCTTTATATAGAGATAGTTTTACATTATCAAGAATCAACTTTTGGTTGGAAATATCAATACGAGCTGACCTGACTTGATTCCGAGTTTGAAAACGGCTGAATATTGGCACACTCAATGTAAATCCAAAATATTTTGATTCATTATCCTTGAATTGATTAGAAAAGGTGGGATTCTCTTTTCCATAACGGCGCTGTACCGATGTACCATACCCCATTCCAAAACTTAGCGTAGGATAATGACCTGATTGCGCAATTTTAAGAGATTTTTCTTTGCTTTCAACATTATATTCTGCTTCTCTTACATGAGGTTTAACATTTAATGCTATCTGATAAATTTGTTCCGGTGGGATGATGCTGGAAATATTATTTTCCAATACATTATTTAATACGGGTTCTAATATGTCAAAGTTATTAAAAGATTCTAAATTTAAAAGTTGGGATAAATTTAAGACCGCTAAATCTAATTCATTTTTTGATGTTGTTATATTTAACTCATCTTTTGCCAATTGAGCTCTTATATCATATAATTGAGAACGGGGTACTTTTCCTGCTTCCACCAAATCTTCGGTTTGTAAAACCTGTTTATTTGTCAATTGCGCTTGATCCTGATAAACTTTTAAAATTTCTTTCTTAAATAATACTTCCAGAAAATAAGATGTAACATTTAGCTCCAAATTTTCTTTTGCTTTTTTCAACCCTTCTGTCGCTGCCTGCAAATCAAGTTTATCTCTAGCTATTTGATTTGATATACGAAATCCGGTAAAAATAGGAGTTGACGAAGAAACTGATAATCTTGCTCCCGAAGCATTATTTGTAATATTAGTATTTGTCGTATAATCTACAATTTGTCCAAAGCTAAATTGCTGGTTCACATTAGCCTCTAAGTCAGGCAAACGACTATTTTTACTTGTACTCAAATTAACTTCCGAGGCTTTTACCTGCAATTCTTGTTGCTTTATCTCAATATTGTTCTCTATTGCATAGTCAATACATTGGCGAAGAGTCCATTTCTGTTGAGCTTGAACATTCCAAAATCCAACAACAAGGCATATAATCATTGTAATCCTTTTCATAATTCTAAGTCATTTTAGTGATTTGCGTCAGAAGCCTTTTTCGGATTATGTACTATTTCATTCCCCCGTATTTTATCCCCTTCTTTCAATCCGGTTTTGACTTCTACATTTACACCATCTGACAATCCTATAGTTATATATTTTTTGTCATATATTATTGGATCTGCTTTCTCATCTTTTATCATATATATGAATGCTGAATCGTTGCTGAAAGAAATTGTACTTTCGGGGATAACCAGAATATTGTCAGCTTTCGCCAATACAATTTCGGCATTGGCACTATATCCTGCCCTAACAAGAACGCTGTCGGGTATACGGGCTGCCGCTTTTATTTCAAACAAGATAGCGCCATTTTCTTCAACGCCTTTTGGAGCGATGTATTCCAGAGTAGCATCAAATTTTTGCTTTTCGATAGCTCCTATCGTTAACTTAATTGGCATACCTGTGTGTATACGTCCGACTTCCGTTTCGTCTATCTTGCCGATAAATATCATATCATTCATGTTGGCAACTGTCGCTATTGTCGTACCGTCATTAAATGTATTAGCCTGAATAACTGAATTACCGGTTTTTATAGGTACGTCCAGTATCATTCCTGTTATAGTTGAACGTATCTGAGTATTGCTGTATTTAGCTGTACTTTTTGAAATACCTGTTTTTACGATCTCTAAATTTTCTCTGGAATTATTCAATTCTTCAACAGCCTTTTTATAATCAGCTTCGGATTTTTCCATTTCTTCACGAGCTATGACGCCTCTTTCGTACAATTGCTTTTGTCTTTCGTATTCTGCTTGAATTTGTTTTAAGGATATCTCACTAACTCGAACTCGCGACTCGCCCGAACTAAGTGACGTCAATTCCGGAACGACTTTTACTGTCGCAATTATATCTCCTTCGTGTACGTAATCTCCGGCTTCTTTTTTTACCTCCGATATAATACCCGATATTTGAGGTTTAATTAAAATTTCATCACGGGGAGAAACTTTTCCAGTTGCTACTGATGTATTTTCAACATTCCCCTTTGACACCGTTATAGTTTCGTAAGAAACTTTTTTGGGTTGGTTCTTTTTCCATAACCATACAAAAGAACCTATAACAGCAAAGGCAAACAAAATTCCACAAATTATTAAAATTACCTTTTTCATATATTAATTGATTATTTATTTTTTCTTTATTTATATATTATTCGTCTCTTATGGCATCTATCGGTTTAACTTTCAATGCTCTGAATGCAGGCATTAAT
>CALYRA010000306.1 GCA_945292135.1 uncultured Dysgonomonas sp. | reverse complement strand
GATCTAACATATACAAAGATACATTCTTTTTATTTGTTAGCCTTAATTCCTCCAAATATTTGTCTTATTCTCATCGATGTTACGCCAAAAACTCCTTCCCTAAATATACTTGAATTCATTTTTGAAACGCCTAATACTCTATTAACAAATATTATAGAAACCTCTTTTATTTTAAATCCCAAGCAGTAGGCTGTATATTTCATCTCAACCTGAAAAGCATATCCTTTAAATTTTATCTTATCCAAATTGATTGTTTCCAATACTTTCCTCTTATAACAAACAAAGCCTGCTGTCGAATCCTGAATTTTCATTCCTGTAAGAAAACGCACGTATTTCGAAGCAAAATAAGACATCAATACACGTCCCATAGGCCAATTAACAACGTTGACGCCTTCTTTATATCGAGAACCTACGGCAACGTCCGCCCCATCCGACACACAAGCTTGATACAACAATATTAAGTCTTGAGGATTGTGAGAAAAATCAGCATCCATTTCAAAGATGTATTGATATTGTCTTTCTAAAGCCCATTTGAATCCTGTAATATAGGCAGTTCCCAAGCCGAGTTTGCCCTCACGTTGAATCATATATAGAGAATCCGGAAATATTGATTGTAGCTCTTTTACTATGTCAGCAGTCTTATCGGGTGAATTATCGTCAATTATTAATACATCGAAATGTCGAGGCAATTTAAAGACAGCCTCTATAATAGCTCTGATATTTTCCTTCTCGTTGTAAGTGGGTATAATAACTATTGAATCCGACATATTTTTTTTCCTAATTAAACCCCAAAAATAATATATAATTAGCTTCCAATGTGAATTATAAATTAAAAAAAGAAAAAAATACTTCCCATTTATGGAATAAACCGGCAATTTGTATCTAATAGGTTAAAAGAAGAATTTTAAAATTTGTTTAACTTAAAAAACTTTAGTTATGAAAAATGATATCAATATCGATTCGTTCGAATGGTGTGATGTTGTATTTGAAGGAAGAAATAAGAATTATGGCGCATATCATTTACGCCAAACTTCATCTAAGAGGCACATTGCAGCATTTCTTGCTATTATTGTATTAATGGCGATGGTTGTAGTTATACCAAACATGGTAAGCGCAGTAAAAAATTTGGAAAAAGAGGACTTACATCCGATAGTTGATACAGCTACATTATCAAATATCCCGATAGAGCAACAAATCCCTGAAGAAAATATTACCAGAAAGGAACAGGCTCCACCTCCTCCGCCTTTAAAATCCTCTATAAGATTTACTCCGCCTGTTATATCGAAAGAGAATGAGGTAAATGCAGATAACGAAATGAAATCGGTAAGCGATATTCTTGATACTAAAATAACTGTATCGATGGCAGATATAAAAGGTACGGATGAAAAGTTCGGTGTAACAATTGACGAATTGAAAGATCATACTATCATAGTAGAACAAGAAACCCCCAAAACACCATTTACGAATGTAGAACAGATGCCTACTTTCATGGGTGGCGAAAAAGAGTTAATGGCATTTATATCGAAAAATCTCAAGTACCCGGTATCTGCTCAAGAAAATGGTATTCAAGGACGTGTAAGTATTCGCTTTGTAGTAACGGCAACAGGCGATATTTCGGACGTAAAGATTTTAAGAGGTATAGATCCGGCGTGTGATAAAGAAGCCGTACGAGTTGTAAAAAGCATGCCTAAGTGGATACCCGGAAAACAAAATGGGAGAAATGTAGCGGTATACTTTACTTTACCGATTATATTCACGTTAAATAATTAACAATCAAAATATAACAAAACAAAAACGGATGAGTAATAACTCATCCGTTTCGTGCTGTACATATTTTATTAATCAAAGCATTTCTTTTTCGATTCCAAATTTTTCTTCTTCATGTATTTCTCCTCTTGGTTCGACATGAACTACTATATCATATACATTTTCTATAGATGATTTTATGCTATTTTCGACAGATTGAGCTATTTTATGCGCTACGTCTACAGACAATTTCCCATCGACTTCTATATCAAGCGTAATCATATACATATTTGCCATTTGGCGT
Source organism: uncultured Dysgonomonas sp. (assembly GCA_945292135.1). Lineage (GTDB taxonomy): Bacteria > Bacteroidota > Bacteroidia > Bacteroidales > Dysgonomonadaceae > Dysgonomonas. The sequence goes on along the minus strand of CALYRA010000306.1, from coordinate 1,117 downwards.
GAACGGACACGGTGAGGACTGTAAGCTCCCGGAACTTTTTCTATCGCTTCGAATATTTTATTGTATATAGAGGTATCTTGTACCCCGTCCATCAATACTACATTTGATTCCATAAATATTTTTATTCCTGACCGGATAATAAATAAACTTATTATCAAGCCTGTTATAGAATCCAAAATAGGTAATTGGAAAACAAACGTAAAAATCAGACCTAATAATACGCCCAATGAAATAATAACATCATTTCGCATGTTTTTAGCGTTTGCTATCAACATCGAGCTATTTATTCTCTTACCTTGTTTGTACTGATAAAATAATAAACCAAGTTTTCCTATGATCGAAAATACCGTTATATAGACTGCTATCATATTTGGCAAAGTCTCCTTTTCATAAGAAAATATATGCTGAATTGTGGAAATAAACATTTGAACGCCGGCGTAGAAAATGATAAAAGACAAAATTTTTGTAGATATATTCTCTGCCTTTTCATATCCGTATACATAACGGTTGTCAGGAGGTCGGCTAATTATCCTTGCAGTATAGAGCATAACGAGAGATATGATAACATCTGTCGCCGAATCAATACCGTCACTTATAACAGCTAAACTGCCGGAGAGAAATCCAACTACCAATTTTGTAACGGATAAAGTCGCATTACCAATCGTACTGATCCATGATGTACGCTTTAATATTTTATCCCTCGAAACTTTTTCTCGCATTCTTTTAATCATAGTTTCATTGAAAGGGCAACTCTTTTCCTTCCCAAATCTATTGAAAGCACTTTTACCTCAACATGCTGGTGCAAAGATACTACTTCATTCGGATCAGATACAAATTTATCTGCCAATTCTGAAATATGCACCAATCCGTTTTCTTTAATGCCTACATCGACAAAGCATCCAAAATTTGTAATATTAGTAACAATTCCCGGTAAAATCATTCCCTCACGCAGGTCTTCAATAGTACGGATATTTTGATCGAATTGAAATACTTTGATGGCTTTTCTCGGATCTCTGCCCGGCTTATCGAGTTCTTCAATTATATCATTCAAAGTTGGTAGTCCAACAGTATCAGTTACATAAGTTTCCAATTTAAGAGATTTTTTTAACTCTTTATT
>CALYRA010000305.1 GCA_945292135.1 uncultured Dysgonomonas sp. | reverse complement strand
GATAGGTTTGGTCTTAGCATTGAAGATTATAAAGGAGGAACGCGTTCTCCATTTAAATCCTTTCTTAAATGGGCAACAGGGTATATAGTTGAACCCACAGCTTCATTCAGCAAGCTGAAAAATGATATATCAAATTGGTATACGTCCAAAACGGATAACGTCACCAAAAATAAAATAGAAGATACTTACAATGCGGGATTAAATGATTGTATCTGTGAAATTATAACGCATTATTCCAATTCATCAATGTATCAGACAGCGTATGAGATAAACAGATATTTCTTTACATTAGGTATATTAGGAGATATAGACCACAAAATCAGAGAATATACTTCTGAAAATAATATAATGCTCATAGCCGATACTACTGAACTTTTGAACCAAATTATTAAAGGTAATGATACTCCTTTTATTTATGAACGTGTAGGTACTCATACCAATCATTATATGATAGACGAGTTTCAGGATACTTCTCGCATGCAATGGCAAAATTTTCTGCCCTTAGTTCAAAACAGTTTAGCCGAGGGAAGTGAAAATTTTATTGTCGGCGATGTAAAGCAAAGTATCTACCGATGGCGAAATTCAGACTGGAAACTTCTTGATGAACAATTAGATATAGATTTTAATACGGAAGGCATTAAACATGAAACTTTAGATACAAATTTGCGAAGCGCTTGTAATATCATTAATTTTAATAACGCAATCTTTGTTGAAGGAGCAAAGCTATTACAGGATACATATAATAAGGTTTTGCCTGAAAATGATGTTGAAAGTTATAGTAAATACGCTTCCCGTATAGTAAAGGCTTATAAGGAAGTCTACCAACATACGCCCGCAACTAAACTTGATAATCAGGGACATGTAAAGCTTGAATTTATAGATACAGAAGAATATAATTGGCAGGAACGAGTGTTGGAATTATTACCTTCGCAAATAGAAAAATTACAAGAAAAAGGATACAAATTAAAAGACATAGCTATTCTTGTCCGTACCAAGAAAGAAGGGGCTGATATCGCAAACCGCTTATTAGAATATAAAGAGCAAAATCCTAACTCTAAATATCGATATGATATTATTTCTGACGAAGCCCTTTATGTAAATAACGCAAAAAGTATAAAATTAATAATAGCTTTGCTCAAGTACTTGAGAAACCCATATGATAATTCATTAAAAGTCTTAGCCGTTTATGAATATTTTAAATACTACGATCAATTAAAAGCGGAAGACGCCCTTCAAAAATATTTTTCTCAAAAAGACGAGCTCCCGGAAGAAATCAAACTCGCATTAAACCGCATTAGGGAATTACCTCTATATGAAATGACCGAAGAAGTTTTTGCATTATTCAAAAATGCAATGGAAATAGAAGAGCAAATCTATATTCAATCTTTCTTAGATATGGTACTTGATTTTACCGTACGCTATTCTTCTGATTTGGATGCGTTTCTCAATTGGTGGGATGAAAGCGGAACAAAGAAAACCATCTTCACGCCCGATGAGCAAGATGCGATTCGGATTATGACTATACACAAGTCTATAGGACTTGGGTTCATTGTTGTACTTATCCCTTTTTGTAATTGGGAAATTGATCACAAACTAACGACAATTTTATGGTGTAATCCGTTCGTCGAACCTTTTAATATGCTCCACCTTGTTCCTGTAAAATATTCCCAAAAATTAAAAAATACAATATTTGAGAATGAGTATTTTGATGAAAGATTACATGCTTACATTGACAATTTTAACATTCTATATGTAGCTTTCACGCGAGCAAAAAATGAATTACTGATTTATAGTCCATTACCTAAAAAGGATGATATAGTGAATATATCTTCTCTACTTTGGAATTGCGTCAAACAATCACATACTGACGAAAATATAGATACTTCCGCATTAAAATTGGAAAATCTGGAACAATTTTTTGATGAAGAAAATGGAATACTGGATTTAGGAAAAGATTATATACCGTTACAAAAAGATGAAAGGAAATCTCAGTATGAAGAAATTAATATCGACACATTATCCAGTATACCGTTTGATGACAGACTGAAATTAGTACTCAACAATAAATATTTCTTCACAGATTCCGGCAAACGGGAGTACGGAACACTTATGCACGAAATAATCAGCCAAGTAAATACTATAAAAGATGTTGAAGAAGCTGTCGAATTATATTATATATCCGGAGATATTACCAGAGATCAAAAAAAAGAATTAAAATCTTTGCTATTTGAATATCTTTCGAATGAAACAATTTCAAAATGGTATTCTGATGAATACAGAGTATTGAACGAAGTGCAGATATTATTGCCTAATGGAAAATTCATCCGTCCTGACCGAGTTATGATCAAAGACGGAATTGTTATAGTCGTTGATTATAAGTTCGGAGAAAAAGAAAACAAAAAATACATTCGACAAATCAAATACTATGCTGATCAAATACGCAAAATGGGATATAAAAATGTAGAAGGTCATATCTGCTATATCCGACTGGGAAAAGTCGTGAGTATAGTTGATTGATTGGTTTCTTGTTTTGGTTTTTCTTTATTTTCTTCTTCCTTTGGTAAATATTTTTCCAACATTGTATCCAATACTTCCCAAACCCGATTTGGCGTTATTAGTCGGAACTTTTCTTCGTAGGGAATTGTTTTATCCGCTGTTTTATCCGGATCAATATCGGTAGGATCAATGCCTTGATAATTATCAGCCATATTAGGAAGCCATTTACACATTCCTATTTCCGGTGGAAATATAGCATACGAAGGTATAGAAAATGCCTGAGATATGTGTCTTGGTCCTCCCTCATTGCCAAAGAAAAAGTTGGAATTAGCTAAAACGGCAGCTAATTCACGAATATTTTTAGCCTCAACGTTTATAAATATTCTGGGATCCTGATCCAACATATCATACAATTGATAAGCCAATGTTTTTTCTCTTTCACCTGCATAGTTAAAGATCAACTGAGCATCTTTATATTTATTCAAAATACGCTGGATAACATCTTTCATATGTTCTAATGGCCACATCTTATGCTCGAGGCGAGTAACTACTGCACATACGACAATAGGCTTGGCGATATCAATTCCCTTTGAGATCATATAGTTTTTATATTTCTCTATCTCTTCCTGAGTACAATGTAAGCTAAATATCGGTTTTTCGTTAATGTCAAACTC
>CALYRA010000304.1 GCA_945292135.1 uncultured Dysgonomonas sp. | reverse complement strand
CGGGGTGCATAATATCCTTTAACGGTTTGGTATTCTAAGCGTCCGCCTAATTTTAAATTAAATTTAGAGGTGATGTCCCAATTGTCATAGCCATATAATGCGTATTTCCGTTCTTTCCCTCTATAATATTCTGTTCCGCTATTGTATGCGGATGCAAGATATCCATTTGCCTGATCAAAGTTATTATCTCCTTTAATATAAACTATTTCCGGGTTTTTATTGATGTCGGTATAAAATTGGCTTTTCATATTGTAGTATGTACCGGGATTATACAGTTGAATCATTGTACCAAGTTCCAGTTCATTTTTAGCCCATTTTTTTGTAAGGTTTATTCTTGAGGATAAGGTTTTAATTGTCATATCGGGAGTCACATCATACGCCTGACGATATCCATATTTTTTTACAGGGCTATTAATCGTACCGCCATTATCAAAGTAGGTATATTCATCTGTCAATTCGAAACTACCCAACAATCCTGAATATGATTTATTTGCTTTTACCTCACTAAGTTTAATGTTATAATTCAGCTTCAAATTATTGCCAAAATCATTTACCCCTATTACATATAAATCATTAGAGGTTGTTTTATTATTATCGAACAAATCGACTTGTTTCATATTTCCGGTAAATAAGTCTTTTACCCATGCTTTACCGGATCTTTCGTAGAATGAGGCTTTACCTATCCCGATTCCTGGAATTTCGTCGATAGTTCCATCTTTTTTATAATAGAAAGGGCTATTTGAGTCATTTAATCCTTTACGTGTCATAAATTTGTAAAGGACGCTGACATGGCTCTTTCCTTCATTGTATTTCTGTGTAAGCGCAAATTTGAAAAGGTGAGCTTCATCCGAATAATATTTCTTAAAAGGTACGTCCAATGTTCCGGGATCGTAATCGACATAATATCCGGCATTAAACAGCAGTCCTTTTTTATTAATCGCTCCGCTTACATTTCCTGTTGAGTTTATCAGACCGTAAGAGTTGGTATTAAAAGACGCGCTACCTTTGACAACGTCTGTACCCAGATTATCATAAGTATTGACCGCAACGCCGACTTCACCTGTCATGATTGCGTTTTTAAACAAATCATAGGTTTGGAATCTTTCGGTACTGGCATCAAGTCTCCATACATGCGTAGGAAAAACAGGCCAGAAGAAATACATGGCTGGTACGCCATTCGAGTTGACCGATGTGCCGGCAACATTGCCCTGAAGACCTATATTCACTTCACTCGGTCCATTAGTGTTTGAAGCGTTAAGCATCATCGTGTTGTTTTCTTGCTTGGCGATAGAGTCCGACGGCGTTATTGGCTTAACGCTGTTTTGCGCCTTTGCAGAAAAAATTCCAGTGACCGCGAGAATCGCTAACAATGAAATTTTCTTTGAGTTGGTTATTAGATTCATACTTGTTCGATTAGATTAGATTAGTAAATAATATAATGTATTCTTTATAAAATATATTTATTGATTATAATTATTCAGGTATGTTAAAAGATATTTCAAACGCTTCCATATCTTGAGTATTACGGTATCTTCAGGTTTAATAGATTAGATCAATTTGGTTCAAAATATATTTGAGATGGTTTGGATACGGTATCAACCAAATCGAATATTTCCCTTTTTACATTTTAACTGATAGCGTGTTTTCATAGTATTAAATTATTATCATAAAGTTTTTCAATAGTAAAATCAGCTAATCCGACCAAATTTCACATTCTATGTAGTGAAATATTAATACTTGGGGCGAAAAGCCTGTAACCTTAAAATCATATTCCAAAATTTTAAGGTGATGTAAAAATAGTCGGATAAATCTTTTCTACCATTTAACAATTTGATCTAAACATTTTGATTTTTGACAACATATATAACGTTAAATGCTCATTCACTACAACTTTGAAAAAGCCAATATATGATTCACATAAATAATTGTATATAATTGCATTATAAATTTTTTATTTTAAAATTTATGGGTAGAAACTATTGTTTGTATTATTTTTTACAAATAAATATTTATACTTTTGACTTATATAAAATATAAAATAAGATGGAAGACAGCCTTCATTTAAGATATCTGATCGTTAGTGAAAAAGACATGCAATGGGGATTAAGCGTCAATACAGTCGGATTCCAAAACATTAAAGGGAGAGAAGTTTATCCACCTCAAAATCACCCTCATAGCTATCTGTTTTCGAAAGAGAAAGGACGTATACTAAAAGAATACCAATTATTGTATATAGTCAGGGGAAAAGGCACGTTTAGTTCGGCGCATTGTAAAAAAACATCAATCTCGGAAGGGCATATGCTGCTACTTTTTCCCGGCGAATGGCATACTTATTATCCCAATGAAGATGAAGGATGGATGGAATATTGGATTGGCTTTATTGGCATGAATATAGACAACAGGGTGGAAGCAAAATTTTTCAATCGGGAAAATCCTATTTTCGATGTGGGAATGAATAATAAGCTGATAGATTTATATAAAGAGGCTATAGATATAGCAGCTTCGCAAAAGTTTGGATTTCAGATATTACTTGCCGGAGTCGTCAATCACTTGTTAGGTTATGCTTTTGCGTTAGGCAAGAATTCGTCTTTTGAAAGTTCGGAACAGGATGTTGTTATGAATAAAGCTCGAAGCTATATATTCAAACACATTTATGAACAAATCTACCCGGAAGATATTGCCGAATATTTAAATATAAGCTATTCATCTTTTCGGCGATTGTTTAAAAACTATACAGGATTTTCTCCGGCAACCTATATACTGGAACAGAAAATCAATAAATGCAAAGAGTTACTGACAAACTCAAATTATCATAGCGGAGAAATCGCTTTTAGAATGGGATTTGAAAGTCCTGATTATTTTTGTACGGTTTTTAAACGTAAAACAGGAATGACTCCCCTTGAATATAGAAATTTTACGCAAGGGAAAGTCTATGATATATTTAAATAAAACAAGCTACCCGACATGAAACTTTTATTATTATATTTCCGACAGATTATTTGCGTTCTTTCAAAACTTCCTCTTATAAGCGTACTTTATCTTGTTCCGCTTTCAGCAAGCGTCCTGATAAAGCAACTTTTTCATCATATAAATTAACAACCTTATCTAAAGGATTAAAATTACATTGATAATTAAAACCGCTATTATCGCAGAATGTCTTATCATTAAGACGCA
>CALYRA010000303.1 GCA_945292135.1 uncultured Dysgonomonas sp. | reverse complement strand
TGATAATCTCTTTACTCTGTTTTTCAATATTTAATAAATATGATTCATATGTATCTGTCAATTCTTCCAATCGTTTTTCTTTTTGGAGAATATTTTGCCGTTTTGTTTCCAAATAACGTTTATCCCGAACTATATCCTGTAAATATTTATCCATATTAATATAGTCGCTGCCAACAATTTCCGAAGCATCCGCAATGACATCTTCCGGCAATCCTATCTTTCTGGCAATTTCTACGGCAAAGGAACTACCCGGATTGCCTATAGACAATGTAAATAAAGGTCGCATCAAATGTCTGTCATAAAGCATTGCTCCATTTATTACGCCTTGATTTTCGTTCGCAAAATGCTTTAAATTCTGATAATTGGTAGTTATAACACCAAATGAGCCATTATTGTTAAAGCGTTTCAATAATGATTCAGCGATAGCGCCTCCTATTTGTGGTTCTGTACCTCCGCCAAACTCATCTATCAAAAGAATTGTTTTCTTATCGCAATTCCTGACAAAAAATTTCATATTAGTCAAATGCGAACTATATGTACTCAAATCGTTCTCTAAAGATTGTTCATCACCTATATCAATAAAAATGCGATCGAAAATACCCACAATAGAACGTTCGTCCAAAGGTATGAGCATTCCGCATTGAACCATGTATTGCAATAATCCTACTGTTTTCAGACATACTGATTTTCCTCCTGCATTTGGTCCGGAAATAATTAAGATACGTTGATCTTCTTCCAACTCTATATCGAGCGGAATAATATCTCTGTTTTGCTTTTTATGCGATAAATATAATAAAGGGTGTTTGGCTCTATACCAACGAACAATCTGATTGTTTTCTAAAGTTGGTTTTATAGCCTGAATATTCAACGCAAATAAAGCCTTCGCTCTAATAAAATCAATTTCCGCCAAAAATTCATAGGATTGAACTATTTCAGAAACTAAAGGACGGAGTATGTCTGTAAAGGCAATAAGTATCTTTATAATCTCTCGTCTCTCCTCCCCTTCCAATTCTCTTATGCGATTGTTAGCTTCCACAACTTCAGATGGTTCAATAAAAACAGTTTTGCCTGTTGCGGATTCATCATGTACAATACCTTTTATTTTACGTTTAAAAGCAGGAGCAACGGGTATTACCAAACGTCCATCACGCACTGTTGGTGTCACATCTTTTTCGACTAAACCTTCCTTTTGCGCAGAACGTAATATAACGTTCAAACTTTTAGATATTCCATTTGACGTGTTCAGTATCTCACGGCGTATCCGACTCAATTCGGATGAAGCATTATCCTTTATCCTGCCAAATTTGTCTAAAATAGTATCAATTTTTGTTATCAATTGAGGAAAAACCACTATATCTCCTGCCAAATCATATAAATGGGGATAAGGTGTATTATCTATATCATCCTTTGTTAAGAAACTCACAATATCACTAATTGTTTGTAAAGAACGTCGAAGGTCAAATAAACCGTTTTCATCTATCCACGTGCCTTCTACACGAATTGCTTTTAGTGATGAACGAACGTCTATGAAATAATTGGAAGGAAAATTATCCTCTTCTTGTATTATACGTACAAATTCATCTGTCAGGTTTAACAATTTAGATATAATTGAATGATCTGACGAAAAGTTCATTTCCTCTACTTTCTCTTTTCCTAATGAACTAAGACAATTAATTATGAGGTGTTGACGTATTTTATCAAAACCTATTTTAGTTTCAAAATTTTCCGGATAAATCACTGTAATTCAGTTTTAAAAAATTGATTTGCAAAGATAAGGAAATATCAAATTATTTGTAGGTATAAAACAATTTTATTAGTGAAGTAGTTTACCTCTATTTGTTATCCATACAAGAGATATCAAAACCCCACGCTAAAGCTATAATTTGAAAGATAAATATTTAAATGAGTCCTTATCAAAAGTACACTAACTACAAAGTAGTATATACAATTAATTAAAATATTTGAAGTATATCATCATTTGAAGTCTTTTTTGCAATTTAAACTATACTTCCAAACTTATAAAAAAGAAGCCTATGAATAGCTAAAAATAATGTATATGTGATTAAAAGCATTCTCATGCTTATGAAGGAAATCTACTGTGACAATATATTTTCGAATTATTATATATACCTAATAACATATTTTATAACACATTTTTTTTCCGAAAACTTGTCTTGCTTTCTTCATTTTAATTTATACTTTTGATATAGTTTGATCTTAAATCCATTTTTACAAAGCGTTTTTTGGCATCCTATTATTCAAAATTTTACAAAAGATGTAGAGTTTTGCGAAGAAGAATTTATAGAAATCAATTATAAAAATACAATAATACTAAATTTTATACCTTATGAAAAAACAAGAAGTCATACCAAATTGCATTGACAATGTAGATGCTTTACTAAACAAAATGCAATCCATGCGCGAAGCTCAAAAGATTTTTGCCGGTTATACTCAAGAACAAGTGGATAAGATTTTCCTCGCGGCGGCTTCTGCGGCGAATAAAGAAAGAATCAGATTGGCTAAAATGGCGGTACAGGAATCCGGAATGGGAATAGTCGAGGATAAAGTGATTAAGAATCATTTTGCTTCCGAATACATTTATAATGCTTATAAGTTTACAAAGACTTGCGGCGTGATTGAAGAAGATACTGCTTATGGGATTAAGAGAATTGCTGAGCCAATCGGTTTGATCGCGGCTGTAATCCCGACTACAAATCCCACTTCTACTGCTATTTTTAAGACTTTGATTGCATTAAAAACAAGAAACGCTATTATTATAAGTCCTCATCCCCGAGCCAAAGCTTGTACTGCCGAGGCGGCGAAGGTTGTTTTGCAAGCGGCGGTTGCCGCCGGAGCTCCCGATGGTATTATCGGATGGATTGACGCGCCTTCTCTCGAACTTACCAATTGCGTAATGAAGGAGGCGGATATCATATTGGCGACCGGTGGACCGGGTATGGTTAAGTCGGCTTATTCTTCCGGAAAACCTGCGATTGGTGTAGGTCCGGGTAATACGCCTGTTATTATTGACGATACGGCGGATATAAAAATGGCTGTCAATTCTTTGATTCATTCCAAGACCTTTGACAATGGGATGATTTGCGCTTCTGAGCAGTCGGTGACCGTTTTGGAGAAGGTTTATGCGAAGGTGCGTAAGGAGTTTGAGGATAGGGGT
>CALYRA010000302.1 GCA_945292135.1 uncultured Dysgonomonas sp. | reverse complement strand
TAATAAACACATTTTAGACGACGAAAAATATTCATACATTTTTAGTGTAGAAGAAGTCAATAAAAGGGTATTAAATGGAACTCCTTTTCGTGATGCTTACAAACAAGTCGGCTTAGAAATAGAGAATTCTAAATTCCTACCTGAAAAAGAAGTTTATCATACCCATGAAGGAAGTATTGGTAATCTTTGCAATGAAAAAATCGAATTATTAAAGCAAAAAATAATTGATAATTTTAATTTTCAACAAGTTATCAATGCTGAAGAAAATTTACTTAATTCCGTAAATTAGAACTAATTTACATCCAATTCTCTTCAATATAATATGGACAATAAACCAGAAATTATATTAGCAAATATATCAGGTGAAGATAAGCCTGGAGTAACAGCTGCCCTTACGGCGACATTAGCCAAACATAATGCCACTATATTAGATATAGGTCAATCGAACATACATCATTCATTATCACTTGCAATAATGTTTGAAGCTACCAATTCGGGCAATGTCATCAAATATCTATTATTTAAAGCCAGTGAAATTGGGGTTATGGTTCGCTTTTCGCCAATTAGTAGAGAACGTTATTCAAATTGGGTAAAATTACAAGGGAAAAAAAATAGATATATAGTAACATTGTTGGGACGAATATTAACCCCCGAACAAATATCAGCAGTTGCGACCATATCTCAAAAATATAAACTTAATATTGAAAAAATAAGCAGAATAACAGGAAGAGTTCCTTTAGAAAAAAATGAACGTCCCAGTCGTTCCTGTCTTGAACTATCTATAAGAGGAACTGTTGCAGATGAATCTATGCTTAAAGCTGATTTTATGAAATTGGCTGATGAACAAGGTATAGATATTGCATTTCAGGAGGAAAGTATGTATCGTCGTATGCGTCGTCTCATATGTTTCGATATGGACTCGACTTTGATTCAAACTGAGGTTATTGATGAACTGGCAATGCGGGCTGGCGTCGGAGATCAGGTAAAAGCTATTACAGAAGCTGCTATGCGGGGTGAAATTGACTTTTCTGAAAGTTTCAAAAAGCGTGTCAGCCTGTTAAAAGGTCTTGACGAATCCGTAATGAAAGATATTGCGGAAAATCTTCCTATAACCGAAGGTATGACCCGATTAATACGTATACTGAAAAAGAGCGGTTGCAAAATTGCAATTCTTTCGGGTGGATTTACTTATTTTGGAAATTACCTTAAAGAAAAATATGGTTTTGATTATGTATATGCCAATGAACTGGAAATTGTAAATGGGAAGTTAACAGGCAATTATATTGGGGATATAGTTGATGGACAACGAAAAGCGGAACTTTTACGTTTATTAGCTCAAGTAGAAAAAGTTGATATCCGCCAAACTGCCGCTGTTGGCGATGGAGCCAATGATTTACCTATGCTTGGTATAGCCGGATTAGGAATTGCTTTTCATGCGAAACCCAAAGTAAAAGAAAATGCGAAACAGTCTTTGTCTACAGTTGGTCTGGATGGAGTTCTGTATTTTTTAGGATATAGAGATTCTATGCTTATTGGCGAAGAATAAAATAATTAAAAATAAAAGCATAATAAAAGGCGGAAAATTTTCCGCCTTTTATTGTACAACTACATACAATTAGTTTTTCAACTTTTAGTCTTATCCTTAGCCGTTTTAGTTTCTTTCTTGGGTTCAGCAACTATTGTTTTTTTCTCTCTAAGTTGTAATTCTTCAATATCTTGCTCCAGCCGTTCTATTTCTACTGCTTGATTATGAATAGTTTTTAATAAAGAATTTAGTTCTTCATTTTCAATATGGCTAGGATATTCCGCATAAACCCGTTCTTCAAAATCACTTAAAACATTCATATAATTATTAAATGCTTCGTAAGGTGAAGAATATGGACTGAATGGCAACATTGTTTTTGTACCCATATAGTAAAAATGATCGCTGGATTGTAAATAACACCAGTCTTGTTTCAATCTACGTGATTGGCTCATACGAACTCGTTCTCCCAAATCATATAACTTTTTAAATGCTTGCTGTTGCAAAATATTGCCAAGCCAGGCAGAAATATCTTTTTCTTCTCCTATCCATGACATTGGATAATTACTGGATATTACATCTATTGGCTTAAATGTCTTTATCACATCTGAAGGGGTAGCAAAATTTATATCTCGGGTAGTAGCTAATCGAGGTAGAGCTTCCATAAATTCAAAGATTCCTGAACTACGTTTATGGAAATTACCCAAAACTTCATAGTTCATGAACAAATTAATTATCTGTTCTTCTTTTGGCGTAGCTGAAATCCAATTTAATAACTTATCAGCGGTTAACGGATATTCACTCCAATTATAATCTGAAAAATATGTTGAAATAGCTTCGCTAAGAACAACGTTACGCAATAAAAGTTTCAACTTTGGTTCTGATACTGCTTGGTAAAGATAATTTGGACTTTTCCAACCTAAAACATGTTTTGCTCCACATGATAGCATACCTGCAAATCCCATTTGATGAACCATTGTAGCTATTTCATCAGAATATATTAATTCGGAATTACGAAATACTTTAGGACGAACTCCAAATATACTTTCAATTCTATCATCATGTTCTTTTACTTGATTTTTGAATTCAACAGGATCAACCAGTGAAGAAAGTGAATGACCATAAGTTTCGGATAAAAATTCAACGCATCCTGTATCTGCCAAACGTTTTAGACCATCAATTACTTCGGGTGAAAAAACTTCTAATTGTTCTAAGGCTGTACCCGATATGGATATTGCAAATTTAAATTTCCCTTTGTGTTCATTCACAATATTAAGCAAAACTCTGTTCGCTGGAATAAATGAGGCTTCGGCAACCTGTTGAATAAAATCTTCATTGGAAAAATCATCATAGTAGTAATGATCGCCTCCAATATTAAAAAATCGATAACGCTTTAACCGATAAGGTTGATGTATTTGAAAGTAAAAACAGATTGTCTTCATATCTATATTCATTTACATAGGTTATTGTATATATTTCTTACTTTTTGTCCTGCATTTTCCCATTTTATATTATCAACCTCTTTTTTGCCTTCTAAACTCAAAAATTCAGCCATAGCCGGATAAGTACAGATTGAATATATGGCGTCTGCCATTCCTTCGACATCCCAGTAATTTAATTTTACAGCTTTATCTAATATTTCCGCACATCCTGATTGT
>CALYRA010000301.1 GCA_945292135.1 uncultured Dysgonomonas sp. | reverse complement strand
CTTTAAAGTTTTTTAGAATTAGAAATTGCCTTGATGAAAAAATTCTTATTTATTTTCCTATCGTTAATTTCAATATTCATTCCGATTTTAAGTCAGACTCCTATTCGAAGGCAAGTCACGAATATAGAATTGGTTGATTCGGCTGATATCAAATATTATTCAAAAAAAAACACATGGGCTGCAGCAGGACAAGTTTTAGGATTAAATGTCGGTATATGGGGATTCGACAGGTTTATAATGAAAGATGATTTTTCTTACATAAGCATGCATACGATTAAGAAAAATTTGAAAAAAGGGTTTGTATGGGATAACGATCAAATGTCGACTAATATGTTTGGTCATCCTTACCATGGTAGCTTATATTTTAATTCAGCCCGCGCGCGTGGCTTTAATTATTGGCAATCGGGCGCTTTTGCATTGGGAGGAAGCTTGACATGGGAACTTTTTTTCGAAAACGAATATCCTTCAATCAATGATATTATAGCTACTCCTATGGGTGGACTCGTTTTAGGAGAAGTTTTGTACAGGTCATCCGATTTGATATTGGATGACAGGACCCGTGGCAAAGAACGTATTGGACGTGAAGTTGCAGGATTCCTGATATCACCGTCAAGAGGATTAACAAGATTAATAAATGGCGATGCCACTCGCAAAAGGGCGACATCCGGTCGACAATTTGGCATTCCGGAAATCAGTATAGAGACTTCAATAGGTATTCGTGATATGGAATTAAAAGATAATATTTCGGATGATGCAATAGGCGCGTCATTAGAAGTTAATATCGAATATGGGGATAAATTTAGCGATGAATGTTCAAAACCATACGATTACTTTACTCTTCGTGGCAGCGTGAATATGCAAAAGAAACAACCTCTTGTTGGTCAATTAAATATCGTTGGTCGTTTGTGGGTAACTGATGTAATAGATAATTCAAAAGATTTTCTAAGCTTAGGTTTTTACCAACACTTCGATTATTATGATTCGGATACGATTTCCAATGTATCAAAAAGAATTCCTTATAAAGTTTGTACGCCCGCTTCCGCCGGAATCGGACTAATACATAAAAGTAAACGATTTAACAATTGGATATTTGACTCGCATACTCATTTCAATATAATTATGCTGGGAGGTACCCTTAGCGACCATTACAGAGTTAAGGATCGTGATTATAATTTAGGTAGCGGATTCAGTTGGCTAATGGGTACTAATATTACTTACCGTGACAGATTTAGTATTTCCGGAATATACGAAGCGTATAAGATGTACACATGGAAAGGATATCCTGTAGACTTTGATTGGGATAATCTTAATGAAAAAGAATTTAATTATCAAGGAGATCATTCGCAAACGATTTTTCACATATTTAGTTTAAGATCTCAATTGAAGTTTTACAAACAATTGTATTTAACAAGTGTCTGCAATTATTACAGACGCAATACTAATTATAAATATTTTAAAAATGTAAAATCCCGAACTTTTGAAGGGAAATTAATGCTAACATATAAATTCTAATTCGATATGTCTATTAGTGTAACCGAAGCAAATTACAATGATGTATTAAAACTTCGACAAGAAGTTATGTATCCAGATAAAAACATAGATTTCGTTAAACTTCCCGACGACGATAAAGGCATCCATTTGGGATTGTTTGAAGATGGAACATTAATATCTGTTGTATCCATTTTTATGAATAAAGACCGAAGCGTTCAGTTCCGCAAATTGGCTACCCGCAAGGATATGCAAGGAAAGGGCTATGGTTCTATACTTTTGAAATGGTTAAAAGATTATGCTAATGACGTTAAGCTTAACCGTTTATGGTGTAATGCGAGAATAGAAACTTTAGGTTTTTACAAAAAAGCCGGGTTTGTAGAAACAGATGAAAAATTTTCACGTGACGGACATGATTATGTTATCGTAGAGATATCAGCGAATTAAATATAGAAATTAATATTACTCCTACTCTCTCGGTATCCAGGTTGATGGGATATTGTAGGATTGCTTGTTCCGGATTTGATTCAATCTTTATAATAATTTACTGAAAAGCATCTCCTTAGCGTTTGTCTCTAATCTAAATTTTAGAATTTTATATAAAAAAATCACTATCCCCCAATTTAGGTACAACGACTTATAGATTTAGGGTATAATAAACATGGCATGTATATTTTATGTAATACAAAATAGCGAAAATAAGAAAAAGGATAACAAGATTAACGGATGTGAAAAAAGATAATTTACAGAAAATCTTAATAAGTAAACTCGGATGAGCTTAAAAGTTTTTTATCAGAACAACTTAAAAAAACGTGGAACTTCTTTCAATCGACAAATAAAGAAATTAATTTTATATGTGTAAATTTTGGGGGAAGAATGCAATATATGAATTATTTTTAAATTAAATAAATATATTTTACATTCATCATTTAAAAAATACAACTTTCTATCGAATCTGCATCTACGTATTTCAACAAAGATGATTTCATAAAATTTACAGCATCCTCCAATCCCTCCAAACCATTGTATCCGTTGAAAATAACCAGCAAATTGACTGTATCAAGTCCGATTTTCGTCCGTTCATTATCACTGGTAGGCGTTCCAATACCCCCAACCGCATCACGATATACAGGTAATCCTGCGATATTAAATATTCCCCGCCCTATAGCCTCATAAGGTTCGCCTTCCTTTCCTATACCTAAAATAAGAGTTTGTCCTTCTATTTTATCCGCATCAAATCCCCCTATCGAATAGCCAGTTTTGACAGATATCATATTCACCAAATCGACGAGAGTATCAATCTGATATAGAGAAAGATCGCGCAAAATACGACGGCAAAGCGCTTCGGAGGACGGACGATATCGGTTAGGATCCTTGCCCAAACGTTTATATGCCTTACGTGTAGCGTCAATCACAGGAATTTTCTTTATTTCTTCAATTGTATAATTTGATTTATAAACGTCTGCTATCTTATTTATTTCATCCCATAACTCAGCATTATACGACGAATTTTTGACTTTTGCTGAAATCGCAGCGCCTACAAAATCCGGACAAAACTCCCTTATTTCATCTGAAACTTTAATCTCAATCATTTTATATACTTATATACTCCAAGAGGTTGCAATTAGACATTTATAGTTCAGAAAATATATTTTATATAAAAAATTTAACATATGAAAATTTATATAACATAG
>CALYRA010000300.1 GCA_945292135.1 uncultured Dysgonomonas sp. | reverse complement strand
GGAGATAATTATCATTTTTATCGTAGCTCCTATTATGATGAGCATAGGACTAGTATCCTTGATCGTTATAAATATTTTAATGGTACGGAAGGTAACTCTCCCACAGCAGATAGTTTTGGCGAAAGATATTCTACCGCTTCCCGTACCGTACCAGATGTTGAAGATATAGATCAGGATAATACGATGAATGAAACCGAAAGTTATTACCAATATAAAATTGATTTAAAACCGGCAGAAATGCAAGTAGGTAAGAATTTTATTACCGAAGCAAGACCCGTAGATGTGAATTTACCGAATGGGAAAAAAGCAACAATAAAATGGTATCAATTTAAGGTTCCCGTACAGAAACCGACAAATAAAGTTGGAAATATCAGTAATTTCAAGAGTATCAGATTTATGCGGATGTTCCTTACAGCCTTTGAACAAACCACTTTTTTGCGTTTCGGAACATTGCAACTTGTAAGAGGAGATTGGAGGGTATATGATAAAACCCTTAATACGGATAATACGCCCTCAGGTAATGGATCCATAGAAATCACAAGGGTCAATATAGAAGAAGATGCGCTAAGAAAACCGGTATCTTATGTTTTACCTCCCGGCTTAAATCGTTCGCAAGAAGCCAATCAGGCTCAGGTACAAAGAGACAATGAGCAATCTTTATCTATGAAGATTATCGATCTTGACCCAAAAGACGCAAGGGCTATTTATAAAAATACGAATTACGATTTACGTAGATACAAAAGATTGCAGTTATATACACATCTTGAGGAATTAATTGATGGATCGAAATTAGAAGATGGTGATTTTACTGTATTCATTCGATTAGGAAGTGATTTTAAAAATAATTATTACGAATATGAAATACCGATGCTTGTAACTCCGGCAGGAGATTATAATTGGAGGAATGATGCTCACAGAAGTATAGTCTGGCCATCCGCAAATTTGTTTGATATTTCATTAGAATTACTAAAAGACATTAAGCTACATCGCAATGCCAAAAAACGACAAGCCGGATCTACAGTTACATACACTACATTATATTCCGAATATGATCCCCAAAATCAAAATAATAAAATTAGTGTGATTGGCAATCCCTCACTGGCCAACGTATACACTATAATGATTGGAGTAAGAAATAATTCACGTACTAAGAAATCAGGAGAAGTTTGGGTTAATGAGCTTCGTCTGACCGATTTTGATGAAAAAGGAGGATGGGCTGCGCAAGGAAACTTAAATATCGCATTATCTGACATTGGAACAATAAATTTATCAGGGCGCAAAGAAACAGCCGGCTTTGGCGCTTTAGACCAAAGTTTGCGAGAACGTCGTTCGGATGATTATACATTATATAATATTGCGCTAAATATGGATTTAGGACGTTTTGTTCCCGAAAAAGTTAAAGCAAGCATACCATTTTATTATTCATATTCAAACCAAAAAATCACTCCGGAATATGATCCGTTTGATACGGACGTCAAATTAAAAGAATCCCTTAAACTTGTAAATACCAAAGCTGAAAAAGATTCTATAAAAAGCTTGGCGGAGGAAACTGTGACCAACAAAAGTATTAGTTTTACAAATGTAAGATTTAACCATACAAGTAAGACGCCAATGCCTTATGACCCGGCGAATTTTAGTTTCAGTTATTCATACAACGAAACAGAAACCCGTAATCCGACAACCGTATATGATATTGCAAAAGATTATAAAGCCTCATTAAATTATTCCTACTCACCGGTCGTAAAAACTTGGGAACCATTCAAAGGAATGAAGAGTAATAATGGATCCGCAAAGTTTTTTAAATCATTAGGATTTAATTATTTGCCAAATAATGTATCTTTTAACTCGCTGATGAGCCGGTTTTATACTGAAACATTAACACGCGATATTGAGAGTTATTACATTGGAGGAGCGAACAACAATGAATTTTTGTCATGGAGTCAGGCATTTTATTGGGACAGAGATTTCAGCTTGAACTGGGATTTAACCCGCAACCTGAAATTATCTCTACAAACAGGTACCCGCGCAGAGATAGAAGAACCATACTTACAAGTAAATAAAAAACGTAACCGACCAGATTATGAAAAATGGAAAGATTCGGTTTGGCAAAGTATAAAGAATTGGGGAGATCCTTTAGAATACAGACAAATAGCTAAAGTCACTTATCAATTGCCGATGCGTAATATTCCTGCGCTTGATTGGGTTAATTCGTCAGCTTCATATACAAGTGGTTATCAATGGCAGAGAGGAGCTCATATCGGTGTAGATTCATTAGAGATAGGAAATACAATAAATAATAATATAACATTAGAAACTATCAATAGATTAGATTTAACCTCCTTGTATAGAAAATCCGCTTTCTTGAAACAAGTAAATGAAAGATTTGCCAGTCGGCGAACAAGATCTCGCAATCAACAGCAAAATAGGCAACGACAACAAGCGCAACAACGGAAAAAAAGATTTAAGCAGGAGATTATTTTGCAAAAAGATTCGACATATAAACTTATTCATAATCTGGACACTAAAAAGCTGGATATTATAGCTAAGAGTGGAGGTAAAACATATAAATTGAAATATAAAAAGCTGGATAACAATACGATTTTAATTACGAATAAAGATTCCGCAGTCATACAATTAAATATTGCCGAAAGAGGGAAAAGCGAAAGCTCCGAATTTTGGAAAGATGTAGCCGAATATACGGCGAGAGGTTTAATGTCAATACGTAACATAACTTTTAATTACTCAACACGTGCCGAAACTAATATCAGCGGATTTAAACCCAAAGTTGGCGATATGTTTGGACAAAAGAAATCATCGGATTACGGAATGGTACCGGGATTAGGATTTGCGTTCGGATTTGATGGGGGAGAAAGTTATGTCGATAAATCATTAAAACGTGATTGGTTACTTACAAATAGTGTTAATACGACACCCGCTATTTATAATCATGCTACTAAATTGGACTTGAAAGCTGAGGTTGAGCCATTTAAAGGTCTTAAAATAGAATTTGTCGGAAATCGGGAGAAGAATGACAGAACGGAAATACAATATATGTATGATTTATCACCTAAATTATATGGAGGAAGTTTCTCCATAACAACAATTGCACTTTCATCTGCATTTGATACGGGTAATGCTAAAAATGGATATAAATCTAAAGCATTTCAGAGATTTATAGAAAATAGACATAAAGTTCGAAAT
>CALYRA010000299.1 GCA_945292135.1 uncultured Dysgonomonas sp. | reverse complement strand
TGTCGCTATTCCTACCGAAAACTTATTTGTAAAGTAATGTTTTCTTTAACTTTTGAATTATGAAAATCACTAAATAAAAAATACAAAAATGAAAAATACAATATACGTTCTATTAGCATTGATAGCATCTACTTTATTCTGTGCTTGCGGCGAAAAGGAAATTAAAGTAAACGTAATGTCTTTCAATATACGAATGGACAATCCCGAAGACAGCTTAAACAACTGGAAATACCGCAAAGAGGTAGCGGCACAAATCATTAAGGATCAAAACATAGATATCGTTGGTACGCAAGAAGTACTATACAACCAATTACAAGATTTATTGGAACGATTGCCCGATTACAATTATGTAGGAGTAGGACGTGAAGATGGTAAACAAAAGGGTGAATACGCCGCTCTTTTTTATAAAAAAGAACGTTTCGAAGAAGAAGATTCTGGAACATTCTGGTTGAGTGAAACTCCCGATGTAGCGGGATCGAAAGGTTGGGATGGAGCTTGCGAACGGGTTGCGTCTTGGGCGGTATTGAAAGACAAAGAAACCGGTAAAAAAATATTCGCAATCAATACACATTTAGATCATGTAGGAGAAACAGCCCGCCAAAAAGGCGTTACCTTACTTATAGACAGAGCAAAGGAACTAAGCAATAGATTGCCTGTAATCATAACCGGAGATTTCAACGCCGAACGTGAATCCGGTGTTATCAAACATGCCCTTGACCCGAATAATTCTATGCAATTATTTGACAGCTACGCAATCGCATCGACAACTGATAACGCAAAATGGACATTCCATGACTTTGGCAAACTCCCCGAAGTGGAACGCCCATATATTGATTATATTTTTGTGAATAAAAGCGTCATTGTAGATGAATATAAAGTGATGGACGAAAAATTAAACGACATTTATCTTTCAGACCATCGTCCGATAGTCGCAAAATTGACTATTAAATAAATACCTTAAAAAAATTATATTTATTGCCTATTGCCTTATGATCTAAAAGTTTATTTCTCTAAACGAAGATATTATGATCGCATATATTTGAATTTATGTCGTATCATATCTTTCTGACATTCTATTTAGCGACAGCTTTGGTAAGGCATTAAATAAATAGACATCGCATTTAAAATAATAATCATGAATTACATAAAAAATCTTATTACCATATCATTAAGCGCAATAATTCTTTTACCATCCGTATTGCAAGCGCAAAAACAAATCGAAATCCATTCGCATAATGACTATCGACAACGCGTACCCTTTTATCAGGCTTATTCACAAGGAGTTTCCTCCATCGAAGCCGATTTATTTTACGTAGATGGACAATTGCTCATCGGACACGATCCCGAAGATTTGAACGGCGATAGGAGATTCGAAAGCCTGTATATAGACCCTATTCTGAAACTTTATAGTGAGAATAATGGCAAAGCTTGGAAAGATTCGGATAATATATTGACATTGTTGGTTGAGATAAAATCCGAAACCTCTCCTACTCTGGCGAAAATCGTTGAATTACTTGATAAATATCCGCGTATATTCGACCCTAAAGTAAACCCTTATGCGGTCAGAATAGTTATCACAGGTAATGTGCCTAAACCTGCCGAATTTGGAAAATATCCTGACTATATCGGCTTCGATGGTTTGATCGATGAGAATTATACGCCCGAACAACTTGCCAGAGTACCTATGATAAGTTTACCATTTTTCGACTATGCCAACTGGAATGGTAAAGGTTCATTAACTGCATCTCAAAAAGAAAAAGTGCAAGGGGCAATCGACCAAGCGCATAAAATGGGTAAACCGATCCGTTTTTGGGCTGCTCCTGATGGGGTTACCGCATGGAATACGCTTTACTATATGGGCGTTGATATTATCAATACCGACAAAGTGGAGTTGTGCGCAGACTACTTCCGCAACTTTGTAGATAAAAACTTTTTTATCGATGGAAGTAAACACAATGAAATGAAAGGCGTAAAAGGAACTGATCGTCTGGATAAAACGACTTCGGGATTTAAAGGATTCGACCGTGATAAAATACAGTTGACACAACGTATTGAGACTTATAAACCTACTTACCTGAACAACGGAGTAAACAAGCCTGTAAAAAATGTAATCCTACTTATTGGCGATGGCATGGGATTGAACCAAGTAAATATTGCGGAAACCGTAAATAAAGGGCTTACGCTTCTGAACTTCTTAAATATCGGATTTCAGATAAATAGTCCTCTTGACTGTTATACATCGGATTCGGCTTCGGGGGGGAGCGCTCTCGCAACCGGCAAACGCCATTACAACCGACACATTGCAATGAGCGAAACGGGAGAAATATATCCATCCATTACGGACTTTGCCAGCGAAAAGGGCATAGCTTGCGGAGTAGTCACGTTAGGAAATCTTGCCGACGCCACGCCTGCCGCATTCTATGGACACAGTACCGAACGTGATAATGCGGACGAAATAACGCGTTATTTGCTCGATGGCAAACTAACTGTTTTAGCCGGAGGGGGATTAGACGTATTCACAAAACGTGACGATGGCATAGATATGGTTAAGGAATTAAAAAAGAAGTACCGCTTTATCACTGACGTGGAGGATATTGACAAAAATAAGACGCCTGTGATTTGCGCGGACAATCTGATGAATTTAGCTGCGACGCAACAAACGATCGGACTTTTGGCTGACGCGACCCGTAAATCAATTGACGTATTGACACAAAACAGCGATAAAGGTTTCTTCCTTATGGTGGAAGGCGCCAAAATAGATTATGCGGGACACTCCAATTCGTTGGCAGGATCAGTTGTTGAAATGCTTAGTTTCGATCTTGCCATAGCGGAGGCTCTGAAATTTGCGGATAGCAATGGCGAAACTCTTGTCGTGGTGACGGCTGACCATGAAACAGGGGGACTTGTGCTTGTTGATGGCGACCGCGAAAAGGGTCTAATAACCGCGCGTTATACGACTGATGATCATACGCCGGTCATGCTGCCGGTGTGGGCATACGGACCGGGCGCGCAAAACTTTATGGGCGTATATTGGAATAATGAAATTTGTAATAAAATCACAGCCTTGTTAGGCATTAAAAAATAATATCATGAACAAATATTTTAGATCATTATGTCTGATTATCATTATCGGATTAATAGTATTTCCGTCTTGTGATAATAAGAAAACCGAAAAGGAAATGTCTTCGAATAAGAACATTTTAAAATTCA
>CALYRA010000298.1 GCA_945292135.1 uncultured Dysgonomonas sp. | reverse complement strand
TAATGCTATCCGAATTCAGTCAATGACAACTACAAACACCACTGATACTGAAGCGAGCGCGGAACAAATAATTCGTATTATCAAAGCTGGCGCAGATTATGTACGTTTAACTGCTCAAGGTGTCAGAGAAGCTGAAAATCTACAAAATATTAAAAATATAATTCGCGAAAAAGGTTATACAACGCCGCTTGTCGCAGATATTCATTTCAATCCTCGCGCAGCATTGGCAGCGGCAAATATCGTAGAAAAAGTACGTATCAATCCGGGAAACTTTGTTGATAGGGTCAAGACCTTCGCCACATTCGAATATACAGACGAAGAGTATGCTCAGGAAATTGAAAAAATACGTTTAAAGCTCATTCCATTACTCGATATATGCAAAGCCCATAAAACTGCCTTACGAATAGGCGTAAATCATGGTTCATTGTCTGATCGTATTATGAGCCGTTACGGAGATACGCCTGAAGGGATGGTGGAATCTTGTATGGAATTTCTGCATATCTGTTTGGATGAAGGATTCACGGATATTGTCATTTCTATGAAAACGTCTAACACGATTGTAATGACCAAAAGCGTACGTCTGCTTATTGCGCGTATGGAAAAAGAGGGTCTGAGCTTCCCATTACATTTAGGCGTAACAGAAGCCGGAGACGGTGAAGATGGTCGTATCAAATCCGCCGTAGGAATCGGATCTTTACTTGCCGATGGTATAGGCGATACGATACGCGTATCGCTTAGCGAAGACCCTGAATATGAAGTTCCAATTGCCAAAAAACTGGTAAATTACATACTTGAAAGAGAAAATCATCCTTTAATAGAAGCGGAAGCTTATAAAAAATTTTCTCCATTCAGTACTGACAAACGAGAAACATACCAAACAGAAAATATTGGTGGGGATCAATTACCTATAGTTATATCGGACAGAACAGATGGTAATTTTGAATTTGACGTCCATTTTTTGCCTGATTATATATATGTGGGAGAAGCCTTATCAGAAAAGGCTCCTAAATCCATTCCCGCAATAATTGACGCAATAGGTTGGAAAGGTGAAAACAATACTTATCCTTTATTCAGATTTTCAAATTATAAGGATATTTACGCTTGCAGTTCCACTCTTAAATTCTTGGAAATCTCATATCCTCAATTGCAAAGCGAAATAATTGATTTGCTCAAGCTGCGAAAAGACGTTGTTGTCATCTTGACAACCAATCATATAAACGGTGTTGGCGAACAACGCGCGTTTATCCATACGCTTTTAAATCATGAATGTGAAACCCCTGTTATCTTATCACGAAAATATAACGAAAATGATGATGAAGACATACAGATAAAAGCAGGAGCTGATTTCGGATCATTATTTTTAGACGGTTTTGGTAATGGCGTGATGTTGCGGAATGAAGGATCTATTCCTCAAAAGAATTTGGATAAATATTCTTTTGGTATATTGCAGGCAGTAAGAGCCAGAACCAGTAAAACTGAATATATTTCTTGCCCCAGCTGTGGGCGTACGCTATTTGACCTCCAGACTTCTGTGCTTAAAATAAAGGAGTCCACGTCACATTTGAAACATCTCAAAATTGGAATTATGGGTTGTATTGTAAATGGACCCGGCGAAATGGCGGATGCTGATTATGGTTATGTGGGCGCAGAGAAAGGGAAAATTTCATTATACAAAAAGAAAGATTTAATAGAGAAAAATATTCCATCCGAATATGCCGTTGAAAAATTAATCCAATTAATTAAAGACAATGGGGATTGGGTCGAACCTGAATAAATTGCAATAATAATGAATCCAACATATTTTAACAAAGAACAAACAAAAGATTTACTGCCTTATTCGAAGCTTATTCCGGCAATAGAAAAAGCATGTTTAGATTATTCAGTTGGAGATATAATTAGTCCGAACAGACTTATTACGCCAATGACAAAGGGCGTGATGCTATCTATGCCAGCCAGCGCTTCAGATATAGCTATAACAAAGCTTATAAATATTTGTCCCGAAAATCCTAAGATAGGATTGGATACTATAAACGGACAACTCATTATATGGCATCCTTCAACAGGTATTCCTCAGTATATATTGGATGCTCCAACCGTTACAGCCAAACGTACTGCTGCTGTCAGTATGGTGGGTATTAAACAATTCGCATCTTCAACCTCTACTTTTCTGATTTATGGATGCGGCATTCAGGCAAAATATCATCTTGAAGCTTTGTCAGATCTATATCCGGGTAGTCACGTGTATATTATTGGTAGCCAAATAAATAAAGCTATAAAATTTTGCGAAGAAAATAAATATTTACCTTTGAACATTGAAGCGGTTGAATCCGTTCCTTCTAATGTCGATGTAATCATAACTACAACTACCAGCCTGACACCGGTTTATAACGAACATCCGCAATCTGACCGTTTAATTGTCGCGATCGGCGTATTTCAGCCTGACAGAGCGGAAATAAGTAGCGAAACGGTTAAAAACAGCATTGTGTTTGTAGACGATTTACCGAGCGCAAAGCACGAAGCAGGAGATATAATTCTGGCAGATGTAGATTGGAAGGATGTCCATTCTTTAGATAAAGTTTTAAAAGATGGCGTAAAAGCTGTCAACAAAGAAAATAAACCGATTTTATTCAAAAGCGTTGGATGCGCGGCTTGGGATTTAGCCGCATGCCGTGTAGTTAAAGATGTTCTAAACGATTAATCCAAGATTTTGTATTTATCCTTTTAATATCTATTTGCCGGCTAAATCTGTAACTTTGTACTAATTTAAATAGATTATCAAATGAATAATAATATATTACTTCCTTCGGAATGGCATCCGCAAAGCGCTATACAATTGACGTGGCCTCATGAAAATACTGATTGGGAATATATGCTTGAGGAGGTTACAGCATGTTTTGTTGTATTAGCTACCGAAATAATGAAGCGTCAAAAACTTATTATTGTTTGCGCGAATAAAGACGTTGTAAAATATGAATTAAAAGAACAAAGCATATATTTTGATAATCTGCAATTAATCGAATTACCCAGCAATGATACTTGGGCAAGGGATCATGGCGGAATATCCATATTCAACAATAATAAGAAGCAAATATATGATTTTACGTTTAACGGATGGGGATTGAAGTTTGCTTCAAATTTTGACAATCAGATTACGAGAGGATTATTTGCCAACAACATCATTAATAATGATGTAGATATTGTTAATAAGAAAAATTTTACTC
>CALYRA010000297.1 GCA_945292135.1 uncultured Dysgonomonas sp. | reverse complement strand
ACTCTTTTTTATTCTTCAGGCTCCTTATCGCAGGACCGTCGAGTTTAGGAATGCAGCAGTACAAGCCGCGGAAAAAGGTATGAACCGGTTATTAGACGCTTATACTAAAATTGAGAAAATATCTCCTTCTTTGGAATCTGCTGTTGATATTAAAAGTCTCGAAGATAAATGCTATGAGGCTATGAATGACGATTTAAATGCTTCTATTGTTATTTCTCTATTATTCGAAGCAGCTACAATAATAAATTCAGCTTTTGATGGGAAAGTATCTTTAACCATTGAGAAAATCCAAGAATTGAAGAATTTATTCGATTTATTTTTATTTAAGATACTTGGAATAAAAGATGAAACAAAAGGAAAAGATGTTCAAAGTTTGGAAGCATACAGTAAAGCCGTTGATTTATTACTTAAAATACGCGCTCAAGCTAAGGCAAGCAAAGATTGGGTTACATCTGACCAAATTCGCAATGAATTGTCTGAAGCCGGATTTGAAATTAAAGATGGCAAAGATGGTACTGAGTGGAAATTGAAATAAATTTTTACCGTAATTAAAGATATTGTCAATTATAATGTAAAGGATAAAATAAACATTTGAATAATAATTGAAACATTTAATTTTTGCTATCTTTTTTAATTTTTTTGATTGAATGATAAACAATTATATGATTGGAAAATGTATTCGTTTCAAAGTTGAAATATAGTCTATTTCTGAAAAAAAATTATGATGCTTTTTAAGAAAGAGAAATTTCAAATACGGTGGATTTCCGAAATTTATTGGCATACATGTCCCTGATATTTGAAAGATTACGAAAGAATTTAACACAATTTTTTAGAATAAGGTCTTAAAATTCTAAATAGTGATTATCATAATAGTCAATTATGTTTATTACTTATTTTGATAGAACAATTTGATAGTCTTCAATAAACAAATGAAAAAATAATATAGATTGTTTTTGGGAACAATTTTATTCAATATTAATATCAGAATTGAATATCATGTAGGATAATGCTATGTTATTCGGTTAAATAAATTTCAGAAGAAGATGAACGAGCGCATTATATGAATAATTAAATGAATAAATATTATCAATCTTATATATTATCAAATGGACTAAGGATAGTCTACAAACCTTCTACAAGTAATGTTTCTTATTGTGGATTCTTTGTCAATGCGGGAACTCGGGATGAGGATTCGGACGAATATGGAATGGCGCACTTTGTAGAACATATGCTCTTTAAGGGAACCGCGAAACGTCGTTCACGCCATATTATCAATCGGATGGAGAATGTTGGAGGGGAGCTGAATGCTTATACTAATAAAGAGGAAACCGTAATATATTCAGTTTTCTTAGAAGAGCATCTTCAGCGTGCTACGGAATTATTAACTGATTTAGTATTTCATTCACAATTTCCGGAAAAAGAGATTATAAAAGAAATAGATGTTGTCATAGACGAAATTCATTCCTACGAAGATAGTCCTTCCGAACTTATATTTGATGATTTTGAGAATTTGTTGTTTAATAATTCCCAATTAGGACATAACATTTTAGGAACGGTTGATACTCTTGAATCTTTTACAACTGAAAAAGTAAGGACTTTTGTAAAGTCACATTATTTACCAGCAAGTATGGTATTTTTCTTTAATGGCAAAACTGACATTAAAAGGGTTATATATTTAATTGAAAAATATTGCGGCGATATTTGCCCGATAAGTTCCGATTATCGCAGAATACAAGTTCCAAATATTAGTGAGCCTATTAACGAGGTAATTAGCAAAAAAACATCACAAGTTCATGCTTTGATCGGCGGGCGTTCGTATTCTTTGCAAGACCCTAAACGAAAAGTTCTTCATCTGTTGAATAATATACTTGGCGGACCCGGAATGAATAGCCGGTTGAATTTGGAATTAAGAGAGAAGAGGGGTTATGTCTATAATGTAGAATCATCAGCCACAGCCTATTCAGATACAGGTATGTTCTCGATTTATTTCGGTTCGGATAAAAAGCATTCAGATCATTGCATTGATTTAATATATAAAGAGTTGAAAAATTTGAGAGAAAAGAAACTGACTTTTTCTCAAATAAATGCAGCAAAAAAACAACTGATAGGGCAAATTGGAGTTGCAAGCGACAATAATGAATATATGTCTTTATCTTCAGGAAAAACATTTTTTCACTATAATCACATCAATTCACCAGATGAAACTTATCATAAGATAAATGCTATAACAGCCGAACAATTATTGGAAGTTGCAAATGATATTTTTGACGAAAAGAATTTGTTTAGGTTAATTTATCATTAATTATTGTATTTTTGTAAATGGATATACCTGATTTTATGAAAGTTATTATTAAAATTCTAATTACATTCTTTTGTCTGTTTTTAGCGTGTGCTGTTGAAGCACAAATTGGAGTCAAACGCAAAATATTTTATGATTTCAGAGTTGGCGTGAATTCTTCAGAAATGGATGTTGAAAATGGAAATTATGGAAAAAGACCTAAAATAGGATTTCACATAGGATTCTTAACATCATATAAATTTTACGATGGATTTCAAGTTCAAACAGGTGGATTTCTTACAAAAAAGGGAATGAAAAGGAAATACGATGATACTGTTGAAGATGCTCCACCATCAATAAATATAAGGCAACATAATATTATGTATACTTATGACGCTAATTATTTTCAAGTACCATTAATGCTGGGGTGGGAGAGTAAAGATTTTAAATCATGGCAGTTTAATATAAATGCAGGTATTTATGGGGCATGGGGATTTAGAGGTGAAACTAAAGGCCGTGGAAGCGTTTATACTAATACGGGTTCAATAACAGGTACGGAAAGAGTGAACGTGAAATATGATACGTTCTCAAAATCGGTTCTTAAAAAATTTGATTACGGAATGATTGGCAGTATAGGAGTAGTTT
This sequence comes from uncultured Dysgonomonas sp., assembly GCA_945292135.1. Taxonomy (GTDB): domain Bacteria; phylum Bacteroidota; class Bacteroidia; order Bacteroidales; family Dysgonomonadaceae; genus Dysgonomonas. Next base: position 302 of record CALYRA010000297.1, on the reverse strand, counting down.
ATGAAATTTATACGGTGAATCTGACTTATGAATATGGACTTTATAATATTTCTAATGGATTCGAACTTTATAGTAATTCAGGTAGAAAAGGAAAGGTTTTGGATAATCTAAGAAATCGCAATCTGACATTTTCCGTAGGCTTTAGGTTTTAAAAATAAATGGAAAATATATATTTGAATTTTTTATATTACCTATGTTGAAAATATGTAGAACTTTTATTCTAAGTTATTTGTTTAATTTGTTAATTAGATAAAATAAAAAGGAGTTATGGAAAATTTAATAAAGAAGCTTCATGATGAAGC
>CALYRA010000296.1 GCA_945292135.1 uncultured Dysgonomonas sp. | reverse complement strand
AACAAAGATAATAAAATATGTGATTGCCTATAAGCTATGATTGTAAGTAAACTAAAAAAGAGATAGAGTGATTTTTCTATCATTGCGTACATTAACAAATATCGTGATTAATTGAAAATTATTAAATACAATTTGTATACATTTCAAATCGTAAAATCTCAACTGATGATTACATGGATTTAAATATCTTATATATCGAAATTTGTTTATAGTAATATCGTTAATGGCAATATTATTATTCTTTCTATGTAAACTTTGCTTTCAAACCTCAAAAGTAGCAGAATCTCGTATTTTGAAATAATTTTATAATATATTCAACAAAGCGTAAGATAACTTTTACGCCTTATTATCTTCTATTTTTAAGAATACATTGCAAAGAATATTATATTTTGTATGTTTCGTTATTGATGGTGAAATATAAGAAATTTAATAACAAAGCTTGATTTCTAATAGCCATTCGAACCCGTTAATTATAATGCTGTAATTTATTTCAGATTAACCAGCTTAGAAGAAAGGTATTTTATATAATAGATAACCAAAAGTTTTGACAAAGTTGTATAGAGGACAAAACATGATAAAAAAATAAATAGTAATTCCAGCTATAAAAATTCAGAAAAGAAAAGTGATTGCAATCGAACCGTATCATTATTTCTGCATATAAAACAGAATTTTATTTTCATTCTTTTTTGCCTAAATTATGTCCTTATATGTCGTTTTAAGCAAAAAGCAGGGTGAATATTCATCCTGCTTTTATTTTGAGAAGACAGTGTTGCTTGTATTACATATTCATACCACCACAAACAGGGATGGCTTGTCCGGTTACATAAGAAGATAAATCAGATCCTAAGAATACAGCTACATTAGCTACATCTTCCGGAGTTCCTCCACGACGAAGCGGAATTTGTTCCGCCCATTTTTTCTTTACCTCATCAGATAATACACCGGTCATTTCAGTAATAATGAAACCCGGGCAAATGCAATTAGCGCGAATGTTACGAGAACCAAGTTCTTTCGCAATAGATTTAGCTAATCCTATCATACCCGCTTTGGATGCGGAGTAATTTGTTTGTCCTGCGTTTCCTGAAAGTCCGACAACTGAACTCATATTGATGATGTTTCCACTTTTTTGTTTTATAAATACAGGCGTAAGGGCATGAACGAAATTAAATGCCGATTTCAAATTTATATTGATTACCATATCCCATTGTTGTTCGTTCATTCGCATCATTAAACCATCGCGGGTAATACCTGCATTGTTTATAAGGATGTCTACCCGACCAAAATCTTTTACAATTTCTTCTACTACTTTATGAGTTTCTTCAAAATTTGCGGCGTTAGAAGCGTAGCCTTTTACCTTAACGCCTAATTTTGCGATTTCAGCTTCAGTTGCTTTCGCATTTTCATCTATAGCCAAATCTGTAAACGCGATATTAGCTCCCTGTTGAGCATATTTCAAAGCGATAGCTTTTCCTATTCCACGTGCTGCACCTGTAATAATAGCAGTCTTTCCTTCCAATAGTTTCATAATCTATAATTTCAGTTTAAAATATATTTATCCTTTATCTTTTTTTTTAATGCCTTCAAATATTAAATATGCAATATTTTCGTCAATGCCATTATCTTTAGATGACATTTTCATTAAACCTCTGATGTACGGTAATTCGAGTCCTTTGAGAGCATGGTGCAATACTTCCGCTATTGACTGGGTTCCGGGCATTTCAAAAATATTTTCTTTAACGCCTTGATCAAGAATATCCTTGATGACGACAATTTCTTTTTTGTCATAAGATTTTCGGACATATTGTACACGCCAAATGTCACGGAAAAAATCAGCTTTTAATGTGCCGTTCCGCGCCACAACATTTTTTACAATTTCAAATCGAGTGTTAAAAAATAAAATTAATTTTTCGTCAGCCGGTAAATCTTTATTGGCAACCTCATATAACGCTTCTTGCATTTGCTCCAGTTCAGATTCAAGAACAGCTTTATAAACTTCGTTTTTATTGTTAAAGTATGTATAGAGAGTACGGCGACCTTTGTGCGATGCTAAGGCAATATCGTTCATAGTGGTATTATCTACCCCTAACTTAGCAAACAACTGTCTGGCAACTTCAATAAGCGTATTTCTAGTTTTATTGATTGACATACTTCTATAATATATAGGTTGCACATAATTATGCACAGTGTGCAAATTTAATATAAAAAATGGGGATTACAGAACGTTTTCAAGATTTTTATTATTGTGTAATATCTCTTTTTATCGGGGGTCGATAATGTTTTATGTTAATAGAAATATATTTATGGATGTAAAATGAAATAAAAAAAGATGTTGGTAAATATACCAACATCTTTTTTACTTTTATATATAGTAAATTTAATTTACTACGAAACAGCGACAGCTACTACAGACATAGCTCTATAAATAAAGTAAAAAGCTATACACCATAATCCGACAATGATACCGATAATACCTAATTTACTTTGGTACCCTTGTAGTTTAGCTAACATTTCTTAACCCTTTTTGGCTGCGGATTCATTTTTCGAAAAAGCGTATTTAGCTATTAAAGAATATCCTAGGATAAATCCTAAAGAAGTTTCAATTAAAGCATATAGTGTCCATGTAATCCACCATATAATACCCCACATTCCACGATCAAGATAGACTAAATTAAATATACATCCAATAATTCCCCAAATTCCCCAAAAACAACCTACGACTCCAATCCAACCTTGGTAAGGCACAAATTTGTCTAAAAGTTCTTTTGCGTCAGGTTTCCTTGATAATAATAGAGAAGGAACAGCCAGCAAACTAAGAATAATTAAAGTAATTCCGCTAGTTATCATGATAAATAAATATTTAAATAAGTTAAAATTAATTAGGACACAAATCTATATACTATTCTTTAGTTATAGTAGAGCTAAATTTGATAAATCACTGATAATTAATGACAATATTATATGTTTTTGTTTTGGAATTAGTCTGATTTTGATAATTTATCGAGGTTTGTGTATTTTTCTGAAAAAAAGATACCTGAAGGTAATTTATTCATTTTTTTGCAAATATTTTTTTCGAAATTGCCCATAATCCGAATAATGTAATAAATCCATTAAATAAGAGTATTTCATAACCAACATTATATCCACAAAAGTTTTTTAATGAATATTCTAATATAAAACTTAGTAGAGGAGTAAATATACATATAAACGGCGCCATTTTATCTATGATTCT
>CALYRA010000295.1 GCA_945292135.1 uncultured Dysgonomonas sp. | reverse complement strand
ATGTAAATGTTTGTTCTTTTGAAAAATATAACTAAATTTGCAACCCGATTTGGAGTGCTATAAACTGTGATGCGAGTTATAATAGCCTCAAAACTAGAACGATATAACGAAGTAAATAAAATTAAACAATATTATAGCGATGTCCAAGATTTGTGAAATAACAGGCAAAAAAGCTATGGTTGGTAATAATGTTTCTCATTCTAACAAAAAGACAAAGAGAAGATTTAATGTCAACCTATTTAGCAAGAAATTTTATTGGGTTGAAAGAGATTACTGGATTACATTAAAGGTTTCGGCAGCAGGTCTTCGTGTAATTAACAAGAACGGTTTAGACGCTTCTATTAAAAAAGCAATGCAAGCCGGTTATCTTAAAGAAATAAGAGTAATATCTTAAAAAGCGGAGGAATAGACAAATGGCAAAGAAAGGAAAAGAAAACAGAATCCAAGTCATATTGGAATGTACAGAACACAAAGAAAGTGGTATGCCGGGAACGTCTCGTTACATAACTACTAAAAATAGAAAAAATACAACCGAGAGACTTGAGTTGAAAAAATATAACCCTGTTTTGAGGAGAGTAACCGTTCATAAAGAAATTAAGTAAAAATATAGACCATGGCAAAGAAGACAGTCGCAGGTTATCGTGACCCATCATCAAAAGATGGTCGCAATTATTCGAAAGTAATCAAAATGGAAAAATCTCCTAAAACCGGAGCTTATACATTTAAAGAAGAAATGATTCCTAACGAAGCTGTAAAAGATTATTTCACTAAATAATAGTGTTAAATATATTTAAAAACGCCTCCTGCATGTTAATGTATGGAGGTTTTTTATTTTCCGTTTAGTAGCTTTGTTTCTGAAATATAGTTGATTGATTATATTAGAAAGGAATATCATAAATATTAAAATATTATAAATATGGCATTGTTTGGACTCTTCTCAAAACAAAAGAAAGAAACATTAGATAAAGGGCTGGAGAAAACAAAGGAGTCTATGTTCTCCAAATTATCTCGTATTCTAGCAGGAAAATCCAAAGTTGATGATGATGTATTGGATGAGCTTGAAGAAGTTCTCATTACATCTGATGTCGGCGTTGATACAACTTTGAAAATTATAGATCGTATAGAAAAACGTGCGGCAAAAGATAAATACGTAGGTTCGGATGAACTGAAAAAAATACTTCGTGAAGAAATAACGAATCTTCTTACCGAAAATAACACTCTTGATACAGAAAACTTTGATTTGCCGGGAGATCGCAAACCATACGTAATAATGGTTGTTGGGGTGAATGGAGTTGGCAAAACGACAACTATCGGAAAACTTGCCAACCAATTCAAGAAAGCCGGTAAAAAAGTTTATTTAGGCGCTGCCGATACATTCCGTGCCGCTGCCGTCGAACAACTTGTAATCTGGGGGGAAAGAGTAGGAGTACCGGTCGTAAAACAGAGTATGGGCTCAGACCCCGCATCAGTGGCTTATGATACCCTTAGTTCGGCAAAAGCGAACGATGCGGATGTTGTTATAATAGATACAGCGGGAAGGCTGCACAATAAAATCGGTTTGATGAACGAGTTATCCAAAATAAAAAAAGTAATGGATAAAATCGTCGATGGCGCGCCCGATGAAGTTTTATTGGTTTTGGATGGATCGACAGGACAAAATGCGTTTGAACAAGCCAAGCAATTTACTGCGGCGACAGATGTTACGGCATTAGCGATTACAAAATTGGATGGTACAGCAAAAGGCGGGGTTGTGATTGGAATATCAGATCAGTTTAAAATACCCGTTAAATATATCGGATTGGGAGAAGGTATCGACGATCTTCAAATGTTTCACCGTAAAGAATTTGTAGATAGTTTATTCGGGGAATGAGATTGTATATAATTCTATGAACCTGCCTAAAATTAATATTTAGAATAAAACCTTTGTTTAATCTATTAATTTTCCCTATTACTAATTTTAAAGTTCGTGACATCAATTTGAGCAAGAAAAAATAAATGAAAATATTGCCTTTTCAAATAAGTGATGTCGTATTCTTAACTATCTATGTATGGAATGATTTTAATTGAAGAATTAACAGTATATAATATTCAACAGCAAAGCAGTTGGATGAACAAATTAGATTAATCGAAACTCAAGGAAAGTTAATTCAAGAACTACAAAACAAGAAATGACTAATTTTGTATAATTAGTCATAAAACAATTAATGAAAAGAAATAGAATCGACGTGATCACGCTCGGATGTTCAAAAAACTTAGTAGATTCCGAGATGCTGATGAAACAATTATTGGCAAGTGGTTATACAGTAAAACATGATCCCCAAAAACCTGAGGGCGAAATAGCAGTTATAAATACTTGCGGATTTATTGGAGATGCTAAAGAAGAATCAATCAATATGATTCTTGAATTTGCGGAAGCCAAAAAAGATCGTAAATTAAATAAGCTTTTTGTAATGGGATGCCTTACCGAAAGGTACATGGAAGAGTTGAAAGTTGAAATACCGGAAGTCGACAAATTTTATGGTAAATTCAATTGGAAAGAACTTATACTTGACTTAGGCAAATCCTATAATAAAGATCTGGCATTGGATAGGAATATAACGACACCTAAGCATTATGCTTATCTTAAAATTTCGGAAGGATGTAACCGTACTTGTTCATACTGCTCAATACCAATAATTACCGGAAAACATCAGTCACGTCCGATCGAAGATATTGAGGAAGAAGTTCGCCGTTTAGTAGCGGAAGGCGTAAAAGAATTTCAGGTCATAGCGCAAGATTTGAGTTATTACGGCTTAGACCTTTACAAAAAGATGGAATTGCCTTTATTAATCGAGCGGTTAGCTAAAATTAAAGGAGTAGAATGGATTAGACTGCATTATGCTTATCCGACTAAATTCCCTTTAGACCTTTTAAGAGTAATGCGGGAGAATGATAATGTATGCAAATATCTTGATATTGCGCTTCAACATATAAGCGATAATATGCTTTCAAAAATGCGTCGTAATATAACGAAGCAGCAAACATATGATTTATTGCAAAAGATAAGAAAAGAAGTACCGGGAATACACTTACGCACAACTTTAATGGTGGGACATCCCGATGAGACCGAAGAAGACTTTACTCAATTAATGCAGTTTGTAAAGGATATCCGCTTCGAACGTATGGGAGCATTTCCTTATTCGCATGAAGATGGAACTTATGCTTATGAACACTATGAAGACACAATATCCGAACATATAAAGCAAG
>CALYRA010000294.1 GCA_945292135.1 uncultured Dysgonomonas sp. | reverse complement strand
CTAAGCATCCGGAAATATAAGAACCATTTTTGAAACAACAGCCGAAAGGGTAGGAGCTCCTATTATTTTTGCTGAAGATGAACATATGATAAAATCATTCGTCTCTACCTGTAGTGGCTGGTTATTTGATACTAAAAGATTTGATCAAATTAAAGGTGAATTAATGGGATATGCCCAAATCAAAAATGCGTCCACAGTATTGGCAGCTGTCAGAAAGTTACAGGAAATAGGTTATTCAATCACGACGAAAGCCATAAGAAAAGGCTTTAAATATGTATGTGAAATAACAGGATTAATGGGTCGCTGGCAAATATTACAAACTAACCCCAAAGTTATATGTGACACCGGACATAATATCGGAGGTATGAAATATATTGTAGAACAATTGAATAATGAAAAATTTGAAAAGCTACACTTTATATTAGGGATGGTAAATGACAAAGACATAACATCTATACTTGAAATTCTTCCGAAGAATGCAATTTATTATTTTACAAAAGCGAACATTCCCCGATCATTAAATGAAAATGATTTAGCAACGCAAGGTCAAGAAAAATCTTTAGAAGGAAAAGCTTATCAAACCGTTAAAGAATCTATTATAGCAGCTCAAAAGGCGGCAAACGAAAAAGATTTGATTTTTATTGGGGGTAGTAATTTTATTGTAGCAGAAGCTTTAGAATATTTTGTTGTGAGTAATTGAAATGTTATGGTTAGTGTTTTTCAATTCTTTTTCTAAATAATTATGAATACTATTTTATCCAATGAATAAAAGCTATCGCAAATTTTAAGAAAAGTGTTGTAATTTTTTCATCTTTAGCTTTTAATATTGATTCCTTGCCCAAATACAAATTCGAAACTGTTCACATAAAAAAGATATGCTTAATCATCTATATGTTATGAAAGCTATGATATTGCAAAAACCATTTATATAATTAATAAAGAGAGTAAAAAGTAATTATTTTACAATAATTTAAAAAGGAACTTCACTATTTCCACTACCGGGGACTATCTGAAAATCACTTGAAGATGTAATAGTATTTATGCTTGATGTGAATTCACGTCCACCCATTCCAAAGTCATCTTCTTTGTTTTGAAAACGGGCAAATTCACTCTTGAATCGAAGTTGTACATCACCTGTTGCACCATTACGATGCTTTGCAATTATAATTTCTGCCAGTCCTATCAAAGAGTTACCTTTTTCATCTTCAAAAATTTTATAATATTCAGGTCGATGGATAAAACAAACCATATCCGCATCTTGTTCTATGGCTCCCGATTCACGAAGGTCTGAAAGTTGTGGGCGCTTTCCTTCATTACCTGTACGGGCTTCGACTCCACGATTGAGCTGAGACAGGGCGATAATAGGAATATTTAACTCCTTGGCCAATCCCTTTAGGGAACGGGATATGGTACTTACCTCTTGTTCACGGCTACCAAAATTCATTCCACTTGCATTCATTAATTGCAAATAGTCAATAATAATCATCCTGACTCCATGTTCTCGAACTAAACGACGAGCCTTTGTACGAAGCTCAAAGACTGAAAGACTCGGAGTATCATCTACATATAATGGTGCATCATATAATTCTTTTATTTTAAAATCAAGTTGTTCCCATTCATAGGGCGCAAGTTGCCCATTTTTGATCTTTTCTCCGGGTATCTCACAAGTATTAACTATTAAACGATTTACCAACTGTACATTAGACATTTCGAGAGAAAATAATGCTATCGGATAATTATAGGTAACAGCCATATTTTTAGCCATTGACAATACAAAAGCCGTTTTACCCATTGCGGGACGCGCTGCGATAATAATAAGATCCGAGTTTTGCCAACCTGAAGTGATCTTATCCAGATCTGTAAAACCTGTTTGCAAACCACTTAAACCTTCGGGACGATTGGCAGCAATCTCCAATAAATTTAAAGCTTCTTTACAGGATTAATCTGAGTGACATCTTTCTTTACATTCCTTTGGGAAATTTCAAACAGCTTACTCTCTGCTTCTTGCATTAAATCATCTACATCAGTAGTTTCATCAAAGGCTTTATTGGTAACTCCGGATGAGAAAGAAATCAATTCTCTTGCTAAATATTTTTGGGCGATAATACGCGCATGAAATTCAATATGCGCGGCAGATGAAACTTTATCGGTTAATTCAGCTATATAAACCGGTCCGCCGACAGCATCCAAGTTTCCTTCTTTCTTCAATTCTTCGACAACTGTAAGCATATCAACAGGAGCCTGACGAAGTGATAAACTTACGATTGCTGAATAAATAGTTTGATGTATGGTGTCATAGAAGCTATCCGGTTTAAGAATATCACTTACCAATGAATATGCATCTTTTTCAAGCATTAAAGCGCCTAATACGGCACTTTCCAATTCTCTGGCTTGTGGTTGCACTTTGCCAATATCAGCAATGATAGGTTGGGTTTCCTTTGGTTTTGATTTACGCTTATTTGTCGGATTATTATCTGCCATTTTTATTATTTACTATGATCTAATTACATATTCAAAGATACAAGAAATAACAGATAATTATAATTTTAGTTTTAAACATTCTTGTTAATAACTTTTATATTGATGAGTGACAATTTGTTAAGGTTTGAATTTAGAATCTCTAATTATTGTTTGCGAATCAGCCATCAATATTTCTTGAACTGATTTACCTGTTTGTATAGCATATTCTTCTAAAATTTTCCAGCCCAACCAACTTCCTACCCGCTTCGGGGCTTTGGGTAAAACGGTTATTGAAGCAGGCGCTTCTTCTATATATCGAGATATTAATTGCTTATCGGTAGATAGCAATCTGTTTTCTTTTCGGGTCTCTTTCCATATCTCTTTTATATTATCCTCGCACCAATCTATTTGATCTTGTGTATATCCTATTATATCTTTTGATGAATAGTCGGATGATCCCAATAGTTTGGATAATAAATACAATGCTTTACCCTCTTTTATAATATTACTCATAAGATTTGCATCCTCATTTATATTAACAATGCCATCAGCAATGATCCAAGCTTTTATATAGTCACGGGGTATCAAATGAGGGCTCATTTGGCATCTTTCTTCCGGAGTAAAGAATTCTTGGTACGAAGTATAAGATTCACCTAAATATTTATCCGAAGAAAGTGATATGATACCATCAATTACAATCACATTTTCTTTAAAACCAGATACATGCAACGCAAATTTAGAAAACTTTTTTTTAGGCAATATTTGCTTTAAAATTGTAGGAGCTGGT
>CALYRA010000293.1 GCA_945292135.1 uncultured Dysgonomonas sp. | reverse complement strand
AGAGTTCCGAAGAGTAATAATCTTTGTGGAAATAAGTTATATTTGTGGCTTACATAAGTCCGAATATACTTTGAAAAGATATAGTTATTACATATTTGTATTAATTGCTGTTTTGGTTACATCCTGTAAAATGGTAAGTTTGAAAGAGGCGGATAAAAGATTTGCTAAAGGTGAATATTATGACGCTGCTGAAATGTACAGGAAGGTATATCGCAAAACATCACCTAAGAAAAGAGATTTAAGGGGAATAGTTGCATTCCGAATGGGTGAAAGTTACCGTATAGTAAATATGCCTGTTCAAGCTGTTTCCGCATATACCAATGCCGAACGATACAATGTTCAAGACAGCACATTATCGCTCCAATTTGCTCGCGTTCTACACAAAACAGGTAATTATAAAAAAGCAGCTGAACAATACGAAGCTTTTCTTCAAATGTATCCCGGTAATCAATTTGCACTAAACGGAATAAGAGGTACGCAATTGGCGCCGATATGGCGTGCCAATCCCACTCGCTATTTAGTAAAAAGAATGGATATATTTACGGCAGGGCGTGGAGGTGAATTTGCCCCAATGCTCCTACCTCCCGATTATGATCAATTATTTTTCACTTCGAACAGAAAAGAGGCCAAAGGAGATAAGGTGAGCGCTATCACAGGTTTAAAAAACAATGATATATTTTTTTCGAGAAAGGATGAAAATGGAAACTGGAAACGTACCGAAATTCTTGAGTCGGGCGTCAATACTAATTATGATGAAGGTATAGTTTCATTCGCCGGCGATGGTTCATTAATGTATTATACATATAGTCCGCAAGACTCGATTAATTCGTCATATACATCTATTTACACTTCAAGCCGTTCGGGCGGGTCGTGGAGCGAAGGAAAAATCTTAGCAATAGGTAGGGATTCGATGGCTGTATACGCGCATCCGGCTATTACTCCTTCTGGAGAATATCTTTATTTTGTTTCCGACCTACCGGGCGGATATGGAGGCAAAGATATTTGGAGAGCACAGATTTATGAAGGAAAAGTAAATTTCATAGAAAATCTGGGACCATCTATCAATACTGCCGGAGATGAGATGTTCCCATATATGCGAAACGACAGTACGCTTTATTTTTCTTCCGACGGTCATCCGGGAATGGGAGGATTAGACATATTCAAAGCTGTATTTAATTCTTTTACAAATCAATGGAAAGTCGAAAACATGCAATATCCGATTAATTCTCAAGGCGATGATTTTGGAATTACCTTTGAAGGAAATGATGAAAAAGGCTTTTTCAGTACCAATCGGAATGAAGGACGCGGTTATGATCGCATATATTCATTTGTGAATCCAAGTTCGCAAGTTTCTATTGAAGGTTATATTGTTGACCCTGATGATGAGTTTGTTACGAACGCCACTATTAGGGCTGTCGGTAATGATGGAACGAACAACAAAATACAAGGACGTAATAATGGTACTTATAAAATGGAAGCTAATAGCGGCGTAGATTATGTTTTTTTAGCCAGTGGCGAAGGTTATTTGAATACTCGTATGGCTCAAAGCACGGTTCCAAACATTCAAGACAGCATTTATATGGTTGACTTTGTCATGACTCCTATAAACAAGCCTGTTGTTTTAGAAAATATATTCTTTGACTTTAATAAAGCAACTTTACGTCCTGAATCTAAAGAAGCTTTGGACGGACTGATAGACTTACTCAAATTGAATCCGAATGTAACGATCGAACTTTCTGCTCATACCGACCGCAAGGGAACGGATGAATATAATGATAATCTTTCGCAACGACGCGCCGAAACGGTTGTAGATTATTTAATACATGGAGGTATAGAGAAAGATCGCCTCGAAGCAAAAGGCTATGGCAAACGTCATCCGAAAACCGTTACAAAATCCATTGTCAAAAAGTACGGATTCCTCAAAGAAGGAGATACTTTAACGGAAGATTTTATTCTTGAGAAAATACCCGATGAAGATAGAGAATCTGTAGATGGGATTAATCGACGTATAGAATTTAAAGTATTAAGTATAACATATAATATGGAGTAAATGATACGATTTATTTTATTTATATTCTCTTTTGCTTTTGTGGTTGCTAATTTAGGAGCGCAAGAATTGAATGCCACGGTAACTATCAATACCCAGAAAGTAGAAGTATCGAATAGTGAAATATTCAAATCCTTGGAAAACTCTATAAGCGAATTATTAAATGGGGAAAAATGGACAAACGCGACATTCAGCAAAAATGAGCGTATAAATGTTTCCGTTTCCATTGCTATCAATGAACTCCAAAACGAAAGTATTTTCAATACGGAGATAGTCATCACGTCTCGCCGACCTGTTTATAACTCCACCTATCAGACTACTTTATTTAATTTCAGGGACACAAAATTCAATTTTTTATTTACTTATGGAGAATCAATAAGATATAATAGCCTTAGCATATCGGATAATCTCGTCGCCGTAATTGCATATTATGCTTATATCGTCATCGGATTAGACTTTGATTCTTTTTCTAAAAACGGGGGGAAACCTTATTTTGCGAAAGCAATGGAGATAGCCAATTCGGCACAATCATTGAATACGGAAGGTTGGGAACCTTTTGCGAATAAAAATAATAGATTCGATATTGCTGTCGCCCTGACTGATGAAAGTATGCAATCATTCCATTCTATCTGGTATAATTACCACAGATTGGGATTAGACGAAATGGTTGTTAATCCGAATCGAGCAAGAATCAGAATTATAGAAACTATAAACGATTTAAAAGAGTTATATCTTAAACGACCAAATTCTCCGCTGCTAACCCTTTTTGCAGAAGCCAAATTAGATGAGTTGATACGAGTTTGTTCAGAAAATAGTAAAGATGAAAAAAAAGAAATACGAAAAACTCTTAAACAAATATTTCCTACAAAAAGTGAAATTATAAATAATTTAAAATAAACAATCCTTTATACAGCAATTGCGATAAGTCCTGAAAGCAAAGAAAACGAGAATAAAAAACCTCCGATATAAAACATTTTTCGCGAAGAAGAATCTTTATTTCTCTTCAAAAGTCTACCTGAAATATACCAAAAAACGATACTTAGCGTAAAAAGGATTAATGCCGTATAAGCCAACAATGTTTTCATATATTTATAACAATAATATCAAAACATTGTTTTTTGTAATTATATTAGAATTTATATTCCAAAATAGTATTCACCTGAATATCAATTAAGTCGATTATTTAAATTCTAATCATTTTAAT
>CALYRA010000292.1 GCA_945292135.1 uncultured Dysgonomonas sp. | reverse complement strand
GTTTTTTATTTATGGACTTCAAGAAAGACAAGTCTTTGAAATTAATTCTCAGAAGATTACTATTTCCGATCTTAATAAATTTACTTAGCTAATAAAGATACCATCATATACTGCATTTATGTATTATTGGTGGTCGTTATATTTTCTGGCGTGCAGATTTAGAATAAATTTAAAAATAAGTTGGCTTTATCTTTGTGTTGTATCTGGATATAATAATATATCCTGTAATTTCTTGCGTTTTTCAGGTGTTAATTTCAACTCGTTCAACATGTAATTTTCAACAGAGCCATTTCTTTTGCGAATACATGACAGAGCATAATGTAAATATGCGACATCTGTATTTGAAATTAGGGTTAAGGCTTCTTGTCCGGCTTCGCTTAGAGTATCTATACCTTTCATTAGACGAGGTTTTTTTATGCCTTTATTCGAAGCCATATAATCTTCCTCTATAGTTTCACTGGGAATATCGAGAGCTCGCAAAATGAAATATGTAGCAAGACCTGCTTGATCTTTTCCGAAAAAACACCAATATACGACCGGATAATTGGATTCATCACATAGATAATCAAAGAATGTGGCAAGCTCATTAGAGCTGTTTTCTATGATATCTTTATATAAATCTTGCGTATAAATTACAGCATCGCCACGCATAAAGTGATTTTGCTGAATCCTTTTCGTTATATTTTCAAAACTATTATATCCAATAGGTAAACGGTAATAGTTATCTATATGGATCGGATTAACGTCTTCGAAAGAAGCGTCCCTTGCGCGTAAGTCAATAAATGTTTTTACATGTAATTTTTCTAATTCGATGGAATCCTTTCTTGTTATCCTTTTTAGATTACCGGAACGAAATAACTTGCCCCAACGTACTTGCCGATTATTAGTTGTATAATAGCCACCGATATCTCTGAAATTTTGGATACTATCAAAATCAAAGAAACGATTTGAGATAATTCCCGAATAGCATTTATTTACCTTTACTTTGAAAAATTGACGTGATGATGTATCAGGTATATTCATTACAGCTATGTAATCGTCACTATTGGCGACACTGCTGGGTTCAAGAGGAAAAAGGCTGTCATTGTTTGATGAAAATATATGTATAGGCGTATTGTCAGGTTCGGGATAAATTTCCCATCTAAGTTCGTATTCACCACTAACGCCTTTGTCGCAAAGTACGTAAATAGCTCTTTTTTCGTCTGAACAACTATATAGGATAAAAAGGAAGAATATGTTGATTATGCTAAGATATGATTTCATTTGTAATGGTACGTTTTTCAATAAAAACAAATATACATCGGTCGTTAAGCCTTTGCAATATAAAAGTGTTATTTTTTCCAAAACTTTCGATTTTTTTTATTGAGATTTTTTTTTAAGAACTATATTAAATACTTTTACGAAATTTGAAATTTAGTTTATCTTTATTAAGAGAATTATGAAGAAAGTGTTGTTTATTTATGGTTTAGTATTTATGACGATTATTTTTTCAGCCTGCCAAGAAAAAAAAATGAATGTGACAGCAATGTTTGAAGGTAATGACTTAATGCAAAATGCACAAATAGTAAGAGATAAAAATACAAAACTGGCTACGATAAAAATTAATATAAACGGGTCTTGGAAATTATTTGCAGGTCCGACAGTTGATAGTATAAATTTTGATAACCCTTTGTTAATAGGGGAGGGAAGTGGCACATACGCATTGAATGTTCCCGATTCTATTCGAAGCTATTTTCAGTTAATCACAGAAGATGGAAAAGCAATATTGGCTGAAAATCACTTGCCAATGAACGGAGGTTATAATTTTCGTGATTTAGGAGGAATTCGTACGGTTGATGGAAAATACATAAAATGGGGGAAACTTTTTCGCGCCGATGATTTGTTAAATCTTGATGATGCGGACTTACATTATCTTTCCTCTATTCCGATTCATTCTGTAGTTGATTTCAGATCTGGTGAAGAGATAAAGGAAGCTCCGGACAAAATGCCCGGATCTGTTTATAACGATTACCATTTGATACTAAATCCGGGTAATATATCAATGGAACATATTAAAGCAAATTTAAATAATATTGATTTTAGTCATTACATGGAAGATATCAATATTCAACTAGTATCCGATTCAAACTGTATTAGTAGATATAGAGAATTCTTTAAAATACTGCAAGACGAGGATAATGCTCCTATTTTGTATCATTGTTCGGCAGGTAAAGACCGTACAGGATTGGCTACCGCTCTTATCCTATATTCCTTGGGCGTGGATGATAAAACAATAATGGAAGATTATTTGTTATCAGGCGCATATTTACAAGATAAATATAATCCGATGAAAGAACGTTTTCCACAATTGGCTCCATTGTTGACTGTTAAATCAGAATATCTGCAAGCGGCTTTAGATAAGATAAAAGAAGACTACGGAACAATTGATAATTATCTTGTTACTATACTTGATGTTGATATAAATAAGATGAAAGAGATTTATTTGTATTAATAAATAATATTATACGAAAAAAGCCTGAGAAACATCTCAGGCTTTTCTTATACCTCTTCATCTAATCCATCTTCGTAATAGAATTCAGGATCAAAATCATCATCTTCTTCATCCCATTCATCATCTAAATCATCTTCCGGAATATAATCTTCTTCATCAAACTCTACGGTTTTAATATCAAGATTTCGATGTGTTATATTAAATGTCTTCCGATATTCACCATCAGCATTTAATTCATTCCATAGTAAATCTTTTAGTTCCGTAATACCTTGGTTGATAACCGAAGAAATAAATATATGAGGAATTTCCGGTAGGTCTTTGCTTAAAGCATCCTTTAATTCTTCATCTAACATATCTGATTTTGAAATAGCTAAAACCCGTCTTTTGTCTAAAAGTTCAGGATTATATTGCGCTAATTCATTGAGTAAAATACGATATTCTTGATGGATGTCATCAGCGTCGGCAGGTACAAGAAATAATAGTAATGAATTTCGTTCAATATGTCGAAGGAATCTTAAACCGAGACCTTTTCCTTCGCTGGCACCTTCTATAATACCCGGTATGTCTGCCATCACAAATGATTTGAAATCCCTGTAACTTACAATTCCGAGATTCGGTTGTAGCGTAGTAAAAGGATAATTCGCAATCTTAGGTTTTGCGGAAGTCATTACAGAAAGTAATGTAGATTTTCCGGCATTTGGGAAACCCACCAGTCCAACATCTGCCAATACTTTTAATTCAAGTATTACTCTACGTTCTTCGTAAGGTTCA
>CALYRA010000291.1 GCA_945292135.1 uncultured Dysgonomonas sp. | reverse complement strand
TGACAGTTCGTTTTTTTAATGATAACAGCCATAAAGAATTTAAAAAATCAGCACCAAAGAGTTTTAAATTTTATACTTCAAATTAAAATTTATCGGCATTATATATTACCTAATAATTTTTAATCCAAAAAATTTATTTTTTTATTAACTTGCACCTATGGATTAACTAAAACTTGCTAAATGTAAAGAATATGAGAATTGGTATTGATATAGGTGGAAAGTATATTAGAATGGGAATTATAGACGGAGGAATAGTATTAAAAGAAATAGCGGAACCTTTCAAATCTCAAACTTCGGAAGAAGAAAGTATTAACCAAATCAAGTCAATGCTACGGAAGATTGTGAATTCTAATATAAGAGGTATTGGAATAGGTTCGCCATCGGTAGTCAATGTCGAAAAAGGGATAATATATAACGCCATAAATATCCCTTCTTGGAAGGAGGTTCATCTAAAGAAAATATTGGAAGATGAATTTAATATACCAACGCATATTAACAATGATTCCAATTGTTTTGCTTTTGGAGAACGCTATTACGGAGAGGGAACCGCGTATCGCAATATTGTGTGTATTATATTAAGTACCGGACTGGGAGCAGGCATCATCATAAACGATAAATTATACGGTGGGCATAATAATGGCGCGGGAGAAATTGGTTGTTTATCATACAAAGATCATAGTTATGAATATTATTGTAGCAGCCACTTTTTTACCGACGAAAACAATACGACTGTCGATCAGGCGTATGCAGACGCAGTAAAAGGCGATAAACATGCGTTAAAGTTATGGGACGATTTTGGAACTCATTTGGGAAATTTAATTCAAGCGGTACTATATATATACGATCCGGAAGCTATTATATTGGGAGGAGACTTGACTTTGGCTAAAAAGTTTTTTGATGGGAAATTACATGAAACGGTTCAAAAGTTCCCTTTCTCCGAAACAATACAAAGATTAAAAATTTTATATTCTAAAAAAGAAGATATCAGATTACTTGGAGCTGCCGCATTTGTTTGAAAACCTCCTATTTAAATTATAGGTTATGAGAAATTAGATTTCTTCATATTTCAGTCAATTATCTTTGGTTGAGTTACTTCTTGCAGTCGATCGGAAGCAAACAAATATATGAAGGCGAATTCTTACCCGGAAAAGGATTGATTTCTTGTTTAAAACAAAAGGTGTGGATTCCTGAGCTTTGGGAAATTAGTATATCTTTTAGACTTATGGTATTATGTATAATTAATTGTTGCGTAAAATACCCTATACTGAATTTTATGGCATTTTGCATTCAACATAACTTCTTATTTAAAGGCAAATAATATATTTTTCGCATACGGGTTTCCGAATATTAATTTTGTGGATTGAAATCATATTCCGATTTGCAAAAACTTGGGTATCTCCCATTTTGTTAAATTAACAATTAAAGGAGGTGTTAAACCTGACTATTCCTTTATCCAATCATGAGTAAATACAAATAAATTAGATGAGACATGTTATATTATACAAACTAACGCTCCGAAAAATTCTCAAAATTCAATAAAATTGGGATAATTAATCGAATGGTTTGAATGCAAAAAATTTTATTATACAATAATATTAGTTTCGAAAAAAAAATTGGTAACTTTAACGTCTATAGAAACTCAAGACTTCCTATTCAAAATACACGTTTAAAGTAACGTAACAGCATGGGAAATCCTGACCATTATAATTTAAAGTTAAAAACACTATACGGAGGTGTTTTGAGTTTTAACGCTGAGACTGCAACAGGTATCCAACTGCCAAAAATTGAATCTATTAAACGTTTTATTCCGAAAGTAAAAGTCATAATCAGGAATAATGAAGTTTGAAAGTGCCATAGTACTTCTTTATCTGTTGCTCTAAATTTGTTGGTAATATCATTGAAAGTAATGGATGAAAAATGCTTTAATATATCAAATTTGCAAGATTAATTAAATTGAGCAAATCTGATAATTTAGGACAATAAATGATACTATTCAATGCGACAGATATTAGCCTTTGGAAGTTTGATGTTGCATAATCATCGCTTTGATCGGCAATTATATGATTATCGCCCTGCGGCAACTGATTTTTATTGCGCTGTAAAAAAACAAGAGAAAGTTTCGAACCGATTTATAATTATGATAATAATCGAATCTATGCTATAAATGAAAAATTGGAGCAAACAAACGATTGAAAAACAACAGATTGCAAACACGATATTGATTAGGTGCTACTATCTAAAGAGGAATTTCAGACAGCATATTTATTAAAAAATAATTCATATCGAAAAAATATTTAATTTACATCAGACTTATAAAAATACAATTGTATTTTTACGTTATTAAATAAAGAGTATAAATAATATCCGAAAATTATTATATTTTTCTATCAAGCAGCAAAAATACAATCAGGAAAAACGATAGATGTTTCAACCTTGATTAAATTTATATTATGATTACAAAGATTTGTCTAAAATACAGCCTGCAATCTATATTCATCCGAAGCCAGAAATATCGAGGAAAACATGATAACGACTGTATCAGATATAAAAAGAAATTATCGATCAAGGCTAAGAACAAGTTTCTCAAGTTCTAAATATTTGGTTGGAATATTGAAAATAAAATAATAGATATACAATAAAATCTAATTAATCAATAAATACACTAATAAATTATTTAATACTAAAATCCATAAATATGCATCTAAATTTAAGTTCTCAAATAGTATTGGACAGAGTACCTCAACGGTACTACCATCCGGAAAATGAGTTTGAGCTATCAGCTATTACCCGTTTCGAAAAAGTACCGACTCTTATTTTTGAATCATCCGAAGAAGGTTCATTAAAAGTTGCGAAAGATATTGCCGCAAAAATAAGAGAAAAACAAAAAATCAATAAAAACTTTGTAATAGGATTGCCGGGTGGGCATTCGCCTCAAACAATTTATCAGGAATTAGTACGTCTGCATAAAGAGGAAGGATTAAGTTTTAGTAATGTCGTCGTATTCAGCATATATGAATTCTATCCATTACAAACTTTATCCAATAGTAATATTAGCTTGCTGAAAGAATTATTATTGGATCATATAGATATAAAACCTGAAAATATAAATTTTCCGAACGGGCAAACTTCAAAAGCTGAAATACTGGATTATTGTAAAGCTTATGAGAAAAAAATAATCAGCGCCGGAGGACTTGATTATATTTTATTAGGACTTGGACGCGCCGGAAACATTGGCGTAAACATAGCCGGCTCAAGCATGAGTTCGCAGACACGT
>CALYRA010000290.1 GCA_945292135.1 uncultured Dysgonomonas sp. | reverse complement strand
TACATTAAAATTTGATGTGAAAAGCTTTTTAAAATACTTGCTCAAAGTTAGTTCAGTACAAGATGTTAATGATGAGAATATTCTCGCTCAATTCTTTGGAATGGTGCCCTTAGACCCTTTTACCCTTTCGACCGATAAATTGGAATCTTTAATAAGACAATTTGCGACAACAAAACTCTATGCTTATCTTCAAAAAACAATAGATAAAAAAATACCCGGACTTCAAAATGTAATAAATGAATATGCCGAAGGAACATTGATTTTTGATGTTAAGAAAAAGAATATATGGTCAAAGGTAGATAATGAAGCTTTACTGCAACAATTTTTTGAAAAGAATAAAACAAAATACAAGTGGGATTCACCAAGATATAAGGGTTATATTGTATCCGGTAATAATGAATTAGTATTGGACACCGTTCGTCAAGCTCTCAAAAGAATCAAGAGCGAAGAAGATATTCGAAAAGTTATTCGTGATAAATTCAAAAATGACACTATTGTCAATAGCGTTGAAATCGAAGAAGGCTTGTGGAGTAAAGGGCAGAATAAATATGTTGACTATGAAGTCTTTTCAGGGTCTGACCCCGCAGAGACGTCTCACTACTATTTAGTAGTTGGGAAATTGATACGAAAACCCGAAGTTTTTGAAGATGTTAAAGGAGAAGTAATTGCCGATTATCAAAATGAATTAGAAAAACAATGGCTCAAAAGCTTGCGGGAAAAATATGATATAGTCGTCAATGAATCTGTACTAAAAACCATAGAAACAAATGAATAAAATTTTTGCGTATGTATTAGTCGTTTGTGTTGTTTTACAGATTTCTTGTATAAACAATACTTTAGAAGGAATAGACGAAGCCAAGAATCCGATTGTAACAGTTTACGGGCAAACTCTTTATAAAGCCGAGTTGGATAGCGCGTTGCAAGGAAATGTATCTTCGGCAGATAGTCTTGCTATTGCTGATTTGTATGTGCGTAAATGGATCGACAATGTTTTACTATACGAAAAAGCTCGTCGGAATATTTCGGATAAAAAGAAAATAAATCAGTTAGTTGAAGAATATAGAAAGAACTTAATTACCGGTTTTTATCAAGAACATTTATTAAAGACAAAGCTGGAACAAGAAATATCAGAAGACAAGATAAAAGAATATTACACTCAACATGAAAATTCATTGAAACTGAAGGAGCCTATAATAAAAGGAATGTATTTAAAAATTCCTTTAGAATCATCGCAATTGGAAAATTTCGAAAAATGGTACAAACAAGGGACTGAGCAGGCTGTCGAAAATATTGAAAAATATACCCTGCAAAATGCGATCGGCTATGAATATTTTTATAATAGATGGGTTCTATTTAGTGAAATAATGAATATGATACCCCGTAATATTTCCGATCCCGATGAATTTTTAAAATCAAACAAAACGCTTGAAGTAAAAGATTCGTCTTTTGTTTATTTATTGAATATCAAGTCATATCTTCCTAAAGGAAGTATCGCCCCTTACGAATTTGTAAAGAATGACCTTGTTAGAGATATTCAGGAAAAAGAGCGAATGATTTATATTAATCAAATTAGAGAAGATTTATACGCCAAAGCTATGTCTGAAGATAACATAAAATTTTACAGCAAATAGACTATAACCCGATTCTTTGCGTTAAGAAAAAATATAGATACATAATTAAAATAATTATCTTTACGCCACCATTTAATTAGAAGTCATAAAAATGATAGAAAAAACCGGTAAGTTAATTTTAGCTTTTATTTTATTGTGCGCAGGTTGTTTAAAAGCACAAGAACAAGTTATAGATGAGGTAATATGGATTGTAGGAGATGAAGCTATATTGAAATCAGATGTAGAAGATGAACGTCAAAGCATGTTGATGGCAGGCGAAAAATTCGATGGTGACCCATACTGTTTCATACCTGAACAATTAGCTGTCAAAAAACTATTTTTAGATCAAGCGAAGATAGATAGTATTACCATTTCAAATTCAGATGTAGCAAAAGGGGTTACACGCTATGAAAACTTTATGATTCAACGTGCAGGTTCTAAAGAGAAGCTGGAAGAATATCTCCGTATGCCGATGACGCAGTTACGTGAAAAATGGCGCGAAGATATAAAAAGCGATGAGCTTATTAAAAGAACCCGTGATAAAATAATCGGTAGTAAGGTAAAGCTTACGCCATCCGAAATACGTAAATTTTACAATCAATTGCCTAAAGATAGTTTGCCGTACATTCCCACATCAGTTGAAGTACAGCTCATTACTTATGAACCGGTTATACCCCTTAAAGAACTTGACGCTGTCAGAGAACGTCTACGTGATTTTACAAATCAGGTACAGAGCGGAAAAGCCGATTTCGCAACCCTTGCAATTATGTATTCGGAAGATCCCGGATCAGCCAATAATGGAGGAGAATTAGGATTTATGGGTAAAACTATGTTGATGCCAGAATTTGCGAACATGGCTTTCTCATTGTCAGACCCTAAAAAAGTATCTAATATCGTTGAGACAGAAGCCGGTTTCCATATTATACAATTGATTGAACGTCGTGGAGATCGCGTCAATGTTCGCCATATCCTGTTACGTCCTAAAGTATCAAGAGATGAGATAAATAAAGCAATCGCAAGAGTCGATTCACTTGCCAGTTCTATACGTAATAATGAAATATCATTTGATGAAGCTACATATTTTTCTTCGGACAAAAGCACTCGGAATAATCATGGTTTGATGGTAAATCAGGAAGAAAGCGTATATTATGGAACTTCCCGTTTCCGAATGGAAGATTTACCTAAAGAAATAGCTTTAGTTGTAGACACAATGAAAGTAGGGAATGTTTCGACTGCTTTTAAAATGAAGTTAAAAACCGGGCGTGAAGTCGTGGCAATTGTAAAATTGAAATCACGTATAGATGGACATGTCGCAAATATTTCAGATGACTATCAGGCGTTGAAAGCGATGGTCGAGGAGAAAAAGCGTCAAAATATCGTTCGAAAATGGCTGAAAGATAAAATAAATCAAACATATATTTATATAGATAACGACTGGAAAAATTGTGATTTCCAATATGAGGGCTGGGTTAAATAAAGCCTATAAATTTTTAGTTTGTGATAAATAAAGCTTTTAAATACTTAAAACAAAGGCATAGAATACCATTTTGGGGCGTTCTGTGCCTCATTATATTTTACGCTTCGGGACAAACATATTTGTCATCCAAGACCAATGGATTGTTTGAAGTCGATTTTTCGAATATCCCTATGACGGACATTCCTACTCCAATTCA
>CALYRA010000289.1 GCA_945292135.1 uncultured Dysgonomonas sp. | reverse complement strand
AAGTGGAAGCGGTAAGTCCAGTCTGGTTTTCGATACGTTATTTGCTGAAAGCCAACGGAGATTTATGGAAAGTATGTCTTTATCGGAACGCAGAATTTTTGATCAACAAGATAAACCTGATGTCAGTCAAGTAACAGGGTTGCCTCCGGCTGTCGCTATTTCACAAAAAAGCATCGGACGTAATCCTCGTTCTACTGTTGGCACAATTACCGAAATAAATAACTATCTGGCGCTACTTTTTGCTACAATCGGAACTCGTTTTTGCCCCGATTGTGGCAATCCGATTAATACGTTCAAAGAAAAAGATATTTTCAATCTTTTGAAGTCTGTGCACTCAAATTATCGGGTGAAAATAGCTCCGTTTCATAAGCCGGAAGAAGAATACACCTTAGATGAACAACAGCTGCAAACGGCTTTAAATAAGGGCAAAGGAGCGATAAGCGTAACTATTAATGGAGAAGACAAGATAACATTCCAAACAACTCAAATGTGTTACCATTGTGATCGCCTCATGTTTGAATTAACACCCGCAACTTTCAGTTTCAATAATCCCGAAAGTATGTGTCCAGTCTGTAAAGGATTAGGTGTGAAAATGGAAGTCGATACGAATAAAATCATAACTAACCCAGAATTATCAATATTTGATGGAGCTTCGCCTTACTGGAGCAATCTTAGGAAATTCAAAGAGAATCCTAATGCAAATTGGATGAAGGGTGAGTTATTGGGATTAGCTGAGTCAATGAGTGTCGATCTGGAACAACCATGGAATCTGTTGAGTGAAGAATTCAGATATCAGGCTCTTTTCGGTTCGCCCGACAAAAAAGTTACTTTCAATTATATCAACAATAAAAACGGTCGTTCGGGAAAGATAAACCGCGAAGTTGAAGGTGCCGTAAATATTATTAAACGCTTGTTTGCTGAAAACACGGGAGAAAGAGCTAAGATTCTTGCGGATAATTTTATGAGCCAAACTCAATGTGATTACTGTAAAGGTGAACGTTTGGCGAAAGAAGGGAGAATGGTACAAGTGGCAGGAATACGGTTCCCTCAAACTCTTGAGATGAATTTGAAGCAATTAAACTCTTGGATTAAAAGCCTGCCCAATCAGTTATCTTCGATTCAATTGGAAACTGTCACTTCGATTTTACAAGAGTTACATAGAATAGTAGAAAATTATATACATATTGGAATACCATACCTTACACTTAACAGAAGCGTTCCGACCCTTTCGGGTGGAGAGCTGCAACGTATAAAACTGGCAAATCAACTTAGCAGCGGCATCAGTAATATATTATATGTGTTAGACGAACCTTCGTCAGGTTTGCATCCCAAAGATTACGAAAAATTGATGGATATAATCAAACGCCTCAAAACGTTGGGTAATACCATAGTAATAGTCGAACATAATGAAGGAATTATCAAAAGTGCCGATCACTTGATAGATATAGGTCCAAAAGCGGGAATCAACGGAGGCTATTTGGTTGCAGAAGGTTCTCCTCAAAAAGTAATGGAAAACCGTATATCGGAAACAGGATTATATCTTTCAGGAAAACAAAAAGTTAAAATAAAAAGTACATTTATCCAATCAGATGCCGATTGGATACAAATGAAAGGCTTAAATAAAAATAACCTGAAAAACATTGATATTTCAATTCCACATGGCGCGATAACCTGCATTACAGGAGTAAGCGGTTCAGGAAAAAGCACTCTGATAAGTACATTATATTCAACAGTAAAGAATTATATTGAGAGTTCAAAAATCATAAACGAACACTTTTTGGCTATTACAGGTATTGATAAAATAAAGAATATTATAAGCGTAACCCAACAACCCATAGGACGTACTCCACGATCTAATCCTGCTACTTATTCAGGACTGATGGATGAGATTCGGAATTTATTCGCTGCAACCGAAAACGCTAAGAGGAATAAATATAAAAAAAATGCTTTCAGTTTCAACAGCAAAGAAGGGCAATGTTCTGTTTGTAAAGGTGACGGACGTAAATGTATAGAAGTACATTTCATGCCGGATATTTGGACACTATGTCCTACATGCAAGGGAAAACGTTTCAATGAAAAAACTTTGGAGATTACGCTCAATGGGAAAAATATAGCTGATGTACTTGAAATGAATGTAGAGGAAGCATTATCGTTTTTTAGTGGTCATAAGACAATTGTAAATATACTGACTGTATTATTCGAAATCGGGTTGGGTTACATAAAGCTTGGGCAAAGCGCATTGACGCTCTCAGGAGGTGAAGCTCAGCGAATCAAATTAGCAAAAGAACTGGCGACAAATGTAACAGGAAAAACCATTTATCTTTTGGATGAACCTACATCGGGATTGCATTTTTCGGATATTCAGAATCTATTGGTTATGCTTAGAAAAATAACAGACTTAGGCAATACAGTTGTGGTAGTGGAACACAACCTAAATCTTATTCGAAATGCCGACTGGATTATTGATCTTGGCCCCGAAGGTGGAGATAGTGGAGGATATTTGGTCGCACAGGGTGTTCCTAATGATATAAAGAAAAACAAAGATAGTTATACAGGATACGAGCTATCTAAATAATTTAAAGATACCATTCAGCATACACGGATTAATTAATATACGATCCAAATAATTTTCCTTTAACATTTTATTCTCATGAATGATTTGATTAAAACAGAACTTCTTATTCTGATGTATGAAAGAATACAAAATATTAGAAAGATAAATGACAGGCGTTTCAGGGAGAATCTGTTTTTTTGATTTGCCTAATGTCTATATTTACTTTATAGTAAACGAATTACAAATAGGCTCTATGTCTATCTAAGCCCTCTTTAATATTATCAGAATATATTTTTTGATATTACAAAAATAATTGCCAATATAGACAAATCTAGTAAATATTAGTTGGCTATAATCAGATAAACAAATACACTATTTTTTTGTGATTTAAATCGTAATTCCGGGTATTTTTCAGTATTTAAAAATTACCGACAAAATATATATGTGCTACTTGTCTAACTTGGGTATTTTTGACAGGACATTATTAGGATTTGTTCAGTCTTCAACACAAAAAAACTTCCCAAAATACATTCTGAGTGGCTTATATTTTTTCCTTTCAAATTTTGTCCTCTTTAGTCCAAAATTATCCTGTTTCATACTGATAGTCTGAGGCAGATTTGAACTAAAAATTTATATCTTTCTGAATAATAGATTATTACACTTTAGAAAAATTGTATTTTTCCATTTATCACTAAAATTTCCACGTGGTGGCTAGTTTTGTAACTCAACATTA
>CALYRA010000288.1 GCA_945292135.1 uncultured Dysgonomonas sp. | reverse complement strand
TGCAAAAAGAACGTTAGCAAAAGTAAACGGATATGCATGCCATCAGTATCTGCATCTGTTGCTATGATTATTTTGTTATAACGTAACCCTTCTAATCCGTCTTCGATATTTAGAGCTGCTTGCAAAAGGTTAAATTCCTCATTTTCATAAACAATTTTCTTTGTTAAACCGAAGCTGTTTAATGGTTTACCTCTAAGACTAAATACTGCTTGCAGATTTGGATTACGGCTTTTTGTTATTGAACCGCTGGCAGAATCCCCTTCTGTAATAAATATGGATGATTCATCGCGATTATCGCCTTTCGAATCATTATAATGAATGCGGCAATCTCGCAATTTCTTGTTATGTAAATTTGCTTTTTTAGCTCTTTCTCTCGCTAGTTTTGTAACTCCGGCTATGGCTTTACGTTCTTTTTCCGATTCTAAAATCTTTCTTTGCAGAATATCGGAAGTTTCCGTATACTTATGTAAATAATTATCAAGTTCTTTTTTAAGAAAATCTCCAATAAACTTTTGGACTGATGGTCCACCCGGTCCCATATCTTTTGACCCCAGTTTTGTTTTAGTCTGTGATTCGAATACAGGTTCTTCTACTTTGATGCTTATTGCCGCAACTATACCATTACGAATATCGGAATAATCGAAGTTCTTATTGTAATATTCTTTAATTACTCTTGATACCGCTTCTCTGAATGCTGATTGATGAGTACCGCCCTGCGTTGTATGCTGACCATTTACAAATGAGTAATACTCTTCTCCATATTCATTGGCATGGGTGATCGCGACTTCTATATCTGTATCATTCAAATGAATAATTGGATAAAGTGCTTCAGAAGTCATATTCTCGGATAAAAGGTCGACAAGACCATTTTTAGAGATAAATTTTTTACCATTATAAATAATTACCAAGCCTGTGTTCAAGTATGTGTAATTGCGTAATAAAGATTCTACATATTCGTCCTTATAAGCATAATTCGTAAAAATGGTATTATCGGGTATAAATTCGATCAAAGTTCCATTTTCTTCATCGGTAGACAATTTTTTGCTTTCCTCTATAACTATGGCTTTGCTGTATTGTACCGAAACAGTTTGCCCCTCACGAAAACTTTGGATATAGAAATAGTCAGACAAAGCATTAACCGCTTTAATACCTACTCCATTTAAACCTACTGATTTTTTAAATGCTTTAGAGTCATATTTGGCTCCGGTATTCATTTTGGATGATACGTCCTTAACTTTACCTAAGGGAACGCCACGCCCGTGGTCGCGAACTTTTACTGTACCATCGACAATAGAAACTTCGATTGTTTTACCGAACCCCATCATATATTCATCAATAGAGTTGTCAAGAACTTCTTTCAATAAAACGTAAATTCCATCATCTGCCGATGAACCATCCCCAAGCTTTCCGATATACATTCCCGGACGACGACGAATATGTTCTTGCCAATCAAGGGTTTTAATATCATCATCCGAATAATTGCCTTCGGGTATGTTATTATTTAATATATCTTCACTCATGATAAACTACCTCCAAATATCTTATTGTATAATTTTATTCCAACTTTTTAATATAAGCGCGTCGTGTTTTGTGATGCTCGGCATCGAATCCATCCCATAAAGATACCATTTTATTATTTACTTCTAACTCGGGATTTGATTCTACATATCTAAAACCATCTTTATATGCTGTAGGAATATAATCGTTAAAAATAATTGCATTTACTCCTTTACCTTGATATTCGGGAGCAATACCCATTAGCATCAAATCAGATATTTTGTTTGATTTGCTCTTTAATCCTTTTAATAATCTAATCCATCCGAAAGGTAAAAGCCGTCCTCTAGATTTGATCAAAGCCTGAGAAAGATTTGGAACAGCAATACCAAAACCAACTACTTCTTTAGTTTCTTTCTTTATAACAATCGAAACTAAATTCCATCGCAAAAGAGGAACATACATTTTAATATAATAACTGATTTGTTTATCAGTCAAAGGAGCGAACCCGTATAAAGGACTATATGCTATATTCAATAATTGAAATATTTCATAAGCATATGCTCCGATATCTTTTATGCTTTTAAATTTAAGAAGTTCTAAACCATATCGTTCAGAAACCATTTTTGAAATTCGCTGATGCCGTTCGGGAGCATCTTGTGGAATAGCTATAAAAAATTCTTTCCAATCTACATCCTTTTTAAATCCTAAACGCTCTATATGCTTTTGATAATATGGATAGCTATAAGTTGTAGACATCGTTGAAATCCGATCAAATCCGTATACAAGTAGACCTTCATGATCCAGATCACAAAAGCCCATTGGACCTACGATAGCAGTCATACCTTTCATTTTAAGCCATTTTTCAGCAGCGTCAAATAGTGTATTTACGACCTCGTTATCATTTATAAAATCAACGAATCCAAACCGTCCATGTTTTTGCCCCCATTTTTCATTTGCACGATAATTTATAATAGCGGCAATGCGACCTACAATTTTATTGTCCTTATATGCTAAAAAAAGCTGCATTTCACAATGTTCGAAAGCAGGGTTTTTTTTAGGATTTAACGTTTCTAATTCATCTAATACCAATGAGGGTACGTAATACGGACAATTCTTGTATAATGTGTCAATAGGATATTTTACAAACGCCTTCATTAAGGCTTTATTATTAGGATTTATTTCTTTTATAGTTACAGACATTATACTTTGTATTCTATTTTTGCTTTCCTTTTTTATTTTGACAGGCAAAGATACTTTTTTTTTCTGATTTTTCAGTCGGTAATTTTTGTACCTATTATTTCTGTCTCCGTAATGATATAATTCATTTTTATATCATTACATTCTACCGGTATATATTTAAATAATTGAAAATCGAAACATATTCCTATTTTAATCGTTGTTTTTAAATTATATAAAAAACGATCGTAGTATCCTTTTCCCCGACCCATCCTATTCAATTGTTTATCAAACGCTACACCCGGTACGATAAAAAGATCTATTTTGTCATAATCCGTAAAATCTTTTCCTAATGGTTCTTGTATTCCATAATTAGATTTTTGCAAAGAATTATCAGATATATACTTTCTAAAAACCATATCATCTTCGACTATTACTGGTAAATAAAAATTCTTTTCTGATAACCATTTCTTTATAAAATTAGTTGTCTCAACCTCGCTTTTCAGGCTATGATAGATACCAATGGTTTTAGCTTCTTTAAATGGAGTAAAATTCTCCAGTCTTTCCATTATCTTTTCAGACATTGTAGAGAGCTTCTTCGCGCTATAAGTTTTATTTA
>CALYRA010000287.1 GCA_945292135.1 uncultured Dysgonomonas sp. | reverse complement strand
CTGGAGTATCTTTTGGACTGACCTTCTTCGATTCTGATTTTCCGCTATACAGGGTCAATAGCGCTGCATAAGAGAAGATAGCTAATTTTGCATCTTTTCCAGCCTTATAATTGTCGTATACAGTCGGATAGTCACGAGCTTCCCATTTAGAGATCGAATTCAATGATATGTCTTTCAAATAATGCTTCAAATATGGATTGTAAAAACGTTCCAATATTTTAGCTGCAAATTCATCCAATTCTTCTTTTGTCCCTTTAATTTGAGGAAGTACTTCTGTTTCTACCATTTTGTTGATATATTTCTCTATTTCAGGCGTATTGAAAGCATCCATAACCGTTTCACAACCTAATTGAAGAGCAACAGGAACCATTGCTGTGTGCGAACCATTCAATATGCGTACCTTTTTAGCTCGGAAATCTTTGATACTATCCATAAACAAAACATTCAATCCGGCCTTGTCCAACGGAAGCTTTTCTTTGATAGTAGCATCGCCGCCGATAGCCCATACATGAAAATATTCGCCTTTTACAACGAGGTTATCATTATATCCGAGTTCGTCTTTAATTTCGTTGATATTTTCTTTGGGGAATCCGGGAACAATACGATCTACTAATGTATCATAGAAATAACAGGATGAATTTAACCAATTAATAAATTCTTGCTCCAGTTTATTGTATTCCGCATGTTTCAAGACATATTGACGCAAAGTTGATCCATTATCTTCAATCAGTTCGCAGCAAACAATTTGCAACCCCTTTTTAGGATCGCCATTATATTTTTTATATCTTTTGTACAATAATGCTGTTATTTTAGCCGGGAATGATTTTGGCGGATCTGCTTTCAAGTCGTCCCCTTCCTCATAACGGATGCCTGCTTCTGTCGTATTCGAAATAATCATTTCCAGTTCGTCACTTAAAAATAATTTTTCATACTCTTGATATTGGCTGTATGGATTTATAATATCCATTATACTTTTTACCAAGCGAGTTTCTTTAACAGGTATTTTGTCTTTTATA
Organism: uncultured Dysgonomonas sp.; assembly: GCA_945292135.1. Lineage (GTDB taxonomy): Bacteria > Bacteroidota > Bacteroidia > Bacteroidales > Dysgonomonadaceae > Dysgonomonas. The sequence continues at coordinate 2,279 of CALYRA010000287.1, read as the reverse complement.
CCTTCTAAATATACATGATACATGCAATCTTGTTCTTTAAACAATTTAATCATGTTTTCGCCGCCAGCTATTGGTTGTACAGCGATGATTCCATGATTCATAACGCCTTTTTCGTTGGCGATGTCAATCATCCAGTCAACGAATGCTCTAAGGAAATTGCCTTCACCGAATTGCAAAATTTTTACAGGAAGTTCTTTTTTATTTACAGTTGTTTTATTTAGTTCTTGCATGATTTTATTATTTAGAATTTAAAGAAATTTTTAGCGTTATAATAGGATACGTTTTTTACGATTTTTCCCAGAAAATCTATTTCTGAGACTGGCAGTAAACCTTGTTCAACGTCTGTTCCTATAAGGTTACATAAGATACGACGAAAATATTCGTGACGTGGATATGATAAAAAACTACGCGAGTCTGTCAACATTCCTACAAAACGGCTTAATAGTCCAAGATTGGATAAAGAATTCATTTGAGCTTCCATGCCTGTTTTTTGATCAAGGAACCACCACCCGGAACCGAACTGGATTTTTCCGGCTACCGAACCATCCTGAAAGTTCCCGATCATAGTCGCTACTAAATCGTTGTCTCTTGGGTTGAGGTTATAAATGATTGTTTTAGCTAATTTGTTATCGGTATCTAATCTGTTGAAGAATTTTGACATAGCCTTAGCTACCGTGAAATCGCCGATAGAATCAAATCCTGTATCGGGTCCTAATTTATTAAATAATCGTGTGTTATTGTCTCTTATAGCTCCATAGTGGAATTGTTGAGTCCATCCCTTTTCCCAATCCATGATAGCGCCTTCTGTCAACATTGCGGATTTGAATTTGACGATCTCCGTTCTTGTCAACTCTGTTCCTCCATAAACCTTATTGAATATTGCATCAATTTCACTTTGAGAGTAGTCTTCTGCATAAAATTCCTCAATACCATGGTCGGATAATTTACAACCTACCGAAGCAAAGAAATCGTGACGATTGCGAAGCGCAGCGATTAAGTCGGTAAATTTACTTATTGAAATTCCTGATGCTTGGGATAATTTTTCAACGTAGGCGCGAAAATTGGCAGGAACTTCTACAGCCATAGCTTTGTCGGGACGCCAAGTCGGAAGAACTTTTATTTCAAAACCTTCTTTTTTCAATGCTAAATGATATTCTAAGCTGTCGATAGGGTCATCCGTAGTACATACTGTTTCAACCTTATAATGTTTCATTAAACCACGAGCCGAATATTCGGGCGTACGCAATTTGGCTGTACATTCGTCGAATATTTCACGCGCCGTTTCCGGATTCAATAACTTTGTTATGCCGAAAGCGGTTTTTAACTCCAAATGTGTCCAATGATACAGTGGGTTACGCATTGTGTAAGGAACTGTTTCAGCCCACTTTTCAAATTTTTCCCAATCGGATGTATCTTTGCCCGTACAATAGCGTTCATCTATACCGTTGGTACGCATCGCACGCCATTTGTAATGGTCGCCTCCTAACCATAATTCTCCGATATTGTCGAATTTATGGTCTTCTGCTATCATTTTAGGGTCGAGGTGACAATGATAGTCAATGATTGGTAAATTAGCAGCATATTGATGATATAATTTTTCCGCTGTTTCATTCTGCAGTATGAAGTTATCGTCTAAAAACTGTTTCATGATATATCTATTTTTTTACTGTTATATTGATGTTATTATTTAATCTGTTGATTACTTCCTCTATACAAGCCATAAATTGTTCTTTAGTTTTTACAGGCTCTTTATCCAATTCCCATGTAGGCATGAAATAGTATTCCGTATAATTATTTTCAGGGTTAAGAACAATGATATAATTTAAAGCGTCTTCTGTAATTTCTTTTAATTGCTTTGCCCTGACGAAAATAGCTAATCCTTGCATGTCATTGTTAAGGCTCTGTTTGCCAAAAGTTGCGATATATGACCATTCGCTGTTTTTATCGTTCTGAGTAATTAATTCAGCCCCATTAATTTTTACGATTCCGGTCGTAATGTTATCAATCTTTCTATCTGTCAATAATTCCATATGCGAAGCTCTACTGCCGGCGTCAATCGAAATTAGTGAGGTCAGATCGCATTTTGTACCATTTGCATTCCAACCATGATAGATCGTCTTTACTTGTGAACGTATTTTCCCGTCAGCTTGGATGATACATGTTGTACTGTCTCTTTCTTCTACACGAACAGCTTTTTCGCCATCCCAAATAGCTATTGTACCTAAACCAAGGGCTTTTCCTACTATCAAGTTATCCATTCCCCAGGGAGCGTATTTGTG
>CALYRA010000286.1 GCA_945292135.1 uncultured Dysgonomonas sp. | reverse complement strand
ATCAATTGTTTCTTTTTCCGTATTTTGTATTTTCATTCTTTTTTGCAAACCATTTTTTTAGCCTAAATCAATTATCCGTGATTTATCCATCTTTTATCATGGACTTTTATTTTTTCTCCCTTTTGGTAATAAAGAGAATTTTGCTTAGGTATCAGTATGGTATACGTTTTTTTACATTTATCAGGGATAGTTAATTTACGGGTTCTCAACCATGAATTGAAATCTTTGAGTTGAAAATAACTAATATTGTTTTCTTTAGCAAAGGCCGCTAAATCGGTAATGGTCGTATCAATTTTAACTTCATCAAAATCTATAGGTTTGTATAATTGATTAGCTTCCAGCACAAAACCATATTTGTAAGGATTTTCCATTACTTCCTTAACCGCCAACATTCTAAAGTAATAACGTGAAGTTTCTTCTACAAGCCATAAATCCAGACCTAATTCTTCTTGCTGTTTATCTTTTTCACCTGTGACACGCCCTTGTCCGGCATTATAAGAAAGGGCTACATCCGACCACTTCCCATACTTAGCATAAGCTTCATTAAAATATTTACATGCGGCCTCTGTTGACTTTTCGACAGAATAGCGTTCATCAACGTCGTTGCCGACTTCTAAACCGTATGAAGGCGCAGTCTTAGGCATAAATTGCCATAATCCTGCCGCTCCTGCCGGAGAAACTGCACGTGGATTTAAACTACTTTCAATTACAGCCAGATATTTAAAATCATCGGGAATTTCATTTTTTTTCAAAATCGGCTCTATAATAGGAAAATAGCGATTGGCTTTTTTTATTAAAAGTAATGTTGTAGAATGTAGATAAGTAAATGCGTTAATTTCTCTATCAAAACGTTCATGCATATCATATCGTTCTAAATCGACTTTTTCTCCTGCAAATTCCATTTCTTCCGGAAATTCAATAGATTTGGTCATTGATAAAACCAAAGGTCGCGTTTCAAAAACCGATTGAGAATCTTTTGTGGATAAAAATATGATTGTTAATGCTATGAAACTAAGAGATAGAAAAACATATAGTAGTATTTTTTTCATAAAATTTTGTTCTGAAGAAAAGTATACAAAAATACGGATTAATCTGTAATTTATAAAGTAAAAACAACTAATAGGAGTTAATTGTTTTGAACATTTTTTAATTGCAAAATTTTCTTTTCGGGAAAACTTTGGAGATATTTTTTAATATAAAATTTACCGAAATCGGTTGATTATATCTCACTTTTAAACTGTTACAGCCAGCCTGACCAATAATAACAATCTGAAAAATTATCTTTTAAATTAACTTCATATTCAAAAATACCATACACCGAAGAGCCTGACCCGGACATAGAAGCATATATAGCTCCATTCTGATATAACTGATTTTTTAATTTACCTATTTGCGGATATTTATGAAATACGCTTCTTTCAAAATCATTTATCATTAAGCTATCCCATTCTTTAATAGACATTCTGGCTATTTCTTTTAATGATATTTTAGGGCGAGCAGGTATTATTTGTCCAAAGGCGTCTTTGGTTGATACATAAATATCAGGTTTTACGAGAACAAAATAATAACCGGATAAAGAGAGTTCTATATCTTCAAATATTTCTCCAATGCCCGAATCAAAAACAGGTCGTTTATATATTAAAAATGAACAATCTGCTCCTAATTTCACGGCAATTGAAGCTAGTTCTTCATTTGACGCGCCAAGATTAAATTTATCATTTATCAAGCGAAGCATATACGAAGCATCCGCCGATCCTCCTCCAAGTCCAGCTCCAAAAGGTATTTTTTTCAATAAATGGACTTCAAGGGAAGGAAAGTTATATTTAGAACGCATTTGCCCTAACGCTTTGATAACCAAATTATCATTTGAATCTGCGTCAATTTTAATACCTTCTTCTATTAATATGTCATCTGCTTGTTCTTCTCTAACTATAATCTCAAGGGCATCTTTTATAGGAACCGGATAAAATATGGTTTCAAGATTGTGATATCCATCTTCTCGTCTGGATACTATATTCAAACCTAAGTTTATCTTGGCGTTTGGAAAACAAATCATATTCTTTATAAATTAATTATTCATAAAAATAGTTTGGGCATTCCCACCCAAACTATGAAATTATGTATTTTATATATTAGGATATATTTATACTAGTTTTTTTATCAAATCCTCTTTTTTTCCGTAAATATAATCAATAATAGGAATCTCAATCATTGTATATGCGCCGGGCTTTTGCTTCATTGTCGCGCGAGCTGAAGCTACTAGTACCTGAGCCGTCAGAGCAGGATTGTTTATTTTCATATTAAAATCCAAAAGTTGATTTTGAGTTGATCCGGATACTCCTTTTCGAACCATATTTACACCATGTCCCATATCAATCAAATCATCAACACTTTCAACTTGAGTAATATGCGTTTCGTCGTGGGCAAAATAATCATCGGCTTTTATAGCTGCTGCGACTTCATTAAAATTATATCCATTCTCTAATTCGATATATACCATACGGCGATGTATGCCAGTACCTAAAGGAATTGTCATAGATAAAGCAGCTTTCACTCCTTTAATAGCTTTCACGGCAACGGTATGTCCCATACTCATCCCTGGACCAAAATTTGTATATGTTACGCCTTTAGGTGCCATAAATTCAAACATCGAACGCACCATAGAATCTGTACCCGGATCCCATCCTGCGGATATAATCGCAACTGTATTATTAGTTTTGGCTACTGTATCTAATTCTTTACGTAGATTTACTATTCCTCCATGTATATCATAACTATCGACTGTATTGATTCCTGCTTTAAGGCATTCTTTCGCGTATGTTTCTACGCTTCGGGTAGGCGTACAGAGGACAGCGACATCTACATCTTTTAATTCTGTAACGGATTTAACTACCAAGTACTGCTTTATTTCATTTGGAATATTGTTTGGATCACGACGTACTACTCCAGCTATCTCAAAATCTGGAGATGACAATATTGCATTTAATACATAATGTCCAATATTTCCGTATCCTATAATTGCCGCTCTAAATTTTTTCATCGTATTTTTCTTTTTTTAAATTTATGATTAATATTTATTTTGCTTTTCTATAAAAGCGTGCATTCTTTCATAAAATTATATAACCAAGCAAGCGCTTCAAAATCGGCTCGTATATATTCAATAAATTGCTTGGAACACAATTTTTCATCTATTGATAATTTTTTTTCTACCCATACTCCTTTTCGTTGTATCCAAGGTTGGAAATATTCGTCCAATTCATTTGATATAGGACGTTTATACATTTCTCCATTAATCGTA
>CALYRA010000285.1 GCA_945292135.1 uncultured Dysgonomonas sp. | reverse complement strand
TTATTACGAGTTGACACGCATATATGGAGATGTAATTTATAGCGAAAAACCATTTGTGAATGAATCCGACTATTTATATCTTAATGTCCTGAATAGGGATGAAATACAGGAAAAACAAATAGAAGCTTTGAAAATCGTTGAACCTATGATGTATTACCTTGGCAATTATAATGCCGAACGCATGACTCGTGGATATGTGCAAGGTTTAATAGGACGTATGGCTTTGTTACGTGGAGGATATTCTTTACGCCCGGCTTCTTATACCCCACAAAGTGGAGATGAAATAAAACAAATGGATGCGACTTGGGGCAAACTTGTACGCCGTGGAGATTATAAAAACTATTATACAATAGCAAAACAATATTTAGAATTATGTCGAGATAATTCTAAAGCTAAATTAATTACTACAGATACACGTAAATCGCCGAATCCATTCCAATTGGTCTTTCAGAAGATGATGGATTTAGAAGTCAGTGAAGAAGCGATTTTTGAAATAGGACAATCAGTCGGAATCCATAACGAAAGACCCTATGCTTTCGGTCGTCCCTCTTCTCCATCAAGCAATACCGGATATCCCGGTAAAGCATATGGTCAAATGCGATTTTATCCGACATTCTATTATGATGAATTCAATCCCAAAGATCTTCGCCGGGATGTAACAGTGGCAGTGACAGCAAATAATGGACTTGGAAGTGAAATTTTAATTTCTCTAAGAAAAGGAAATAAAGAAGTCGGAGGTTTAGCATTGAATAAATGGGATCAATCAAGAATGAAAAATCCGGCGGCGTCATCTTCTCGTCAGACAGGGATCAATGCTCCGTATATGAGATATGCTGATATATTGTTGCTGTTGGCAGAAACATATTATGTATTGGGTGATGAATCTGCAGCGCGTGCCGAATTGTTGAAAGTCAGATCCAGAGCCTTTGATCCATCAGATGCGGATTATGGAAATCTGGTAACTAATTATGTAAATGGAAAATCCGGACTTGCTTTATTGGAAGCCATACAAGATGAGCGCAAATTTGAATTGGCAGGTGAGGGAATCCGTAAATTTGATCTTATTCGCTGGGGAAATTTTGGCGAAAAAATTAATAACCTTCAGAATAGACTTGAAGCTATGGTACAAGATTTGGAGAATTCAGGGCAACATACATTCTCTAACGGTAATACAATATCCACATACATTTGGACAAAAAAAGTTTTATGGAAAGATTCTAAATCATTAGGACTGATAGATATGTTAACACAGAATTGCGATGTCGTTTCATCAGATCCCCTTTACCCTATTAAATTTCCGGGATGGAGAGGTAATTATAGTTTGTGGAAAGTGTCAGACCCCGACAAAGTATACAATATTGCCATTCAAGGATTATTCAAACCATTGACATCGACTGAAATTAATGTATTAGAAGCTGACGGATATGTCAAAACAAATTGGGGATCGGATATTGTCAATCAAAAAGAATTCTGGCTACCGCAAACAGGCGGAATATTCGGAGGATACTTACCTGCTGATTATACAGCCAATAAACCGCCTCGCTATATATTACCCCTTCCTCCGACAGAGATAAGTAAAGCGCATTGGCTAAAGAATGAGTATGGATTTCCTGACGCATTCTAATATTAAAAATGAAATTGTAATTTAATAGTAAACAAGGAAGACGAAAATTTCGTCGACCTTGTTTTAAAATAATAATTTGAGATGAATAATAGAACATCTAAAGCAATCATTTTAGCTCTTCTTTTGTCTTTTAGTATCACGTCATTGAAAGCTGGAGATTATAATAAACTATATGAAAATCTACCATTTGATATGCCATTGCTTACAAAACCTACATTTCCGGCTAATCAAGTTTCAATAGTTGAATTCGGAGGAGTTTCGGATGGAGTAACATTGAATACGGAAGCCTTTTTTAAAGCTATGGAATCTTTATCCCAGAAAGGCGGGGGAACTTTACTTGTTCCATCCGGTATTTGGTATACAGGTCCCATTGAGTTTAAGTCCAACATCAATTTACATTTAGAAAAAGGAGCATTGATCCTATTCTCAAGTGATTTTGATTTGTATCCGTTAGTAAAAACAGCATTCGAAGGATTAGATACATATCGTTGCCAGTCGCCTATTTCGGGGCGAAACCTTACGAATATCGCTATAACGGGAGAAGGTTCTATAAATGGTTCCGGAGAAGCATGGCGTCCCTTGAAGAAAAGTAAAGTCACAGCAAATCATTGGAACAAAGTGGTAGCATCGGGAGGTGTTGTAAGAAATGGCGATTATTGGTTTCCATCCGAAAAATCGCTTTGGGGATTCGAAATCAGCGATATGAATGTGCCAAAGGGAAATCCAACAATGGAGGATTTGATTTCAATAAAAGACTTTTTACGTCCGGTTATGGTTAGCTTTATCGGATGTAAAAATGTATTATTGGAAGGAGTGCTTTTCGAAAATTCTCCAAGTTGGAATATTCATCCCTTAATGTGTGAAAATCTGATTATTGACAACCTTTATGTGCGAAATCCCGGCTATTCTCAAAATGGAGATGGTATAGATTTGGAATCTTGCAAAAACGCAATTATTGTCAACAGTACTTTCGATGTAGGCGACGATGCAATTTGTATCAAATCAGGTAAAGATGAAGATGGCCGCAAACGTGCTCGTTCGACGGAAAATGTCATCATCGACAACTGTAAAGTTTTCCAAGGACACGGAGGATTCGTAGTTGGCAGTGAAATGTCAGGCGGAGTACGCAATATATCAGTTAAGAATTGTCAGTTTTTGGGTACGGATATTGGGTTGAGGTTTAAAAGTTGTCGGGGACGTGGGGGCGTTGTGGAGAATATTTATATTGAGAATATCAATATGTTTAATATCTTGACAGAATCATTTTTATTTGACCTTTATTATGGCGGAAAATCAGCGGTTGAATCATTGGAAGATGGTGACGAAACACCCGAGACAAAAGTTATTCCTCCCGTAAATGAAACCACCCCGGCATTTAAAAATATATATGTGAAGAATCTGACATCAAGAAATGCGCGTAGAGCTATGTTTTTTAATGGGTTGCCCGAAATGAATATTGACAATATTAATTTGGAAAATGTATGTATTTCTTCCACCTATGGAGCTGAACTTGTCGAATCCTCAAATATCACATTTAAGAATTTCAGAATAATACAGAAAAAAGGAGCTGCGTTGATTCTGAAAAATGTAAATAATTTTAATCTGACAGGATTTGACTATCCCACAACCGCTGAAAAGGTAGTTAAATTAGAAGGAAATAAGTCTAAAAATATTAATCT
>CALYRA010000284.1 GCA_945292135.1 uncultured Dysgonomonas sp. | reverse complement strand
TGCTATCCGCAAGCATTACCGTATAATCATGTGGGATTTAGTGACACGTGATTACAGCAAGATAATGACACCCGAAAGGGTATTTAATAATGTCAAAAAATACGTGCGTGACGGGTCTATTATCGTATTTCACGACTCATTGAAAGCCGAAAAGAATATGAAATACGCCCTTCCCCGAAGTATTGAATGGTTGTTGGAACAAGGTTATACCTTTAAACTATTATAACCAAATCTAAGACAATAAATGCATATAAAATTGTATTTTTGTATAAATGATCTATATTCGAGCGGTAAATGATTTTAGAAAAACTGTCCATACTTAATTACAAGAACATAGAACAAGTAGAACTTACTTTGTCTCCCAAAATAAATTGTTTTTTGGGGAGTAATGGTATGGGCAAAACCAATTTACTGGATGCGATTTATTACCTATCCTTTTGCAAAAGTTATAATAATCCTATTGATTCGCAGAATATACGGCATAATTCAGACTTTGCTGTTATACAAGGTTGGTATGATGTGGAAGAAAAGAAAGAGGAGTTTTTTTGTAGCTTGCGTCGTCGCCAGAAAAAACAATTTAAACGTAACAAGAAAGAATATGAACGCTTATCCGAACATATTGGATCTTTACCATTAATAATGATTTCCCCATCGGATTCAGAATTAATAAATGGAGGAAGCGAGGAACGTCGTAAATTTATAGATCAGTTTTTATCCCAATTCGATAAAGAATATCTTCATGCCCTCCTCAATTATAACAAAGCGTTGCAACAGCGAAATGCGCTTCTGAAATTAGAAGGAGCCATAGATGAAACGCTTCTCGACTTATGGGATGAGCAGTTGGTAGCAGAAGGATACGTTATATATGATAAGCGGAAGAATTTTGTTGATAAATTCATACCGACTTTTCAGAAATTCTACAACTTCATTTGTTCATCTAATGAAAAAGTAGAATTAAAATATGAATCCCATTTTCTGGAAAATGATTTTGGTCAGTTGATACGTCAACGTCGAGAACGGGATAAAATATTGGGATATACGACAGTTGGGATACATAAAGATGATCTCGATATGCAAATGGATGGCTATTCGATCAAGCGTGTAGGTTCTCAGGGGCAAAATAAGACCTATGTTGTAGCTCTTAAATTTGCCCAATTCGATTTTTTGAGCAAAGCAGGTATGACATTACCAATACTCTTGATGGACGATATATTTGATAAACTGGATTCTTCACGAGTAGAGCAAATTATTAATTTGGTATTAGATAAGGATTTCGGGCAAATATTTATTACAGATACCAATCGTGAACATTTAGACGAAATATTATCACGTACAAATAGTATGTACCATCTTTATGAAGTAAATAAAGGTGAAGTTATACCCAAAAATACGATGATATGAGAAAAAAAAATACGGAAACCATAGGAGAAGTATTGAAGCAATTTTTTAGTGAAAATCAGTTTTTTAGACAAAAATTTGCTGAAAGCCGGGTTATAACTTCATGGTCTATTGTATTAGGTAAATCGTTAGCATCTTATACAACAAACATATATATGAGAAATGGAACTCTGTACGTTAATTTGAGTTCTTCAGTATTACGATCCGAACTTATGATGGCAAAAGACCTCCTGATAAAAAAGTTAAACGATCAAGCGGGATTAGCCGTTGTAAAAGATATAATATTTAGATAAATCATGGAAATACTTCCACTAACATTCAAAACTACGCTCCCTATCCAAATTCGCTTCAATGATGTTGATGCCTTAGGACATGTAAATAACAATATCTACTTTAGCTTTTTTGATCTTGGAAAAATAAATTATTTTGAAAAAATTAAAGCCTCAAGATTCAACTGGGTAGATGTGACCATTGTCGTAGCTCGTATCGAAACAGACTTTTATTCACCCGTATATTACAAGGAGACAATTGTCGTAGATACAAAGATCGCTCGTCTTGGAAATAAAAGCGGGACGTTTATACAACAAATTCGAAATGTGAAAACTAACGAAATTAAGTGTCGTTGTACATCAACATTTGTAGCTTACGATCGCGATATACAAGGCTCAATGTCTATTCCTGATATCTGGAGAGAAGCAATTGAAGAGTATGAAGACCTTACCTCAGAATGAATGGTTACGCAAACACAAATAAATAAGCAATCTAAACAAGAATGAAATCAGCAAGGAAGTTTCTCATCAATATGGTGATCGGAATTTTTGTTGATACAACTTTGATTTTAATATTATCCGAATAAAATTAAATAATTGTTTATTAAAAAAAAATCTCTAAAAATTTGACATTTCCATTTTTTTGATAACTTTGTACGAACAAGAAGTAAATATTATGCAACTTATTATATTAAATAAATATTGGTGGTGGTGCTCTCAATTCTTACATTAGTGAGCCAAGCTGGTATGTATTTATAACTAATAAAGCTTTTAAAGATACAAAGCCTGTCGTAACTCACGACAGGCTTTTTTCTTGAATAGGAAGGAATAATAAATAAAACAATATAATAAAATGGAAAAAATTAAGGTTGATGAAAATGGGTTTTACGGAAAGTTTGGAGGATCCTATGTTCCTGAAATTTTATATGATAATGTTGAAACATTGAAAGAATCATATTTGAAAATTCTCAACGATCCATCTTTTCAGAAAGAGTATCATGATTTATTATGTGATTATGCCGGTCGTCCTTCACCTCTCTATTTAGCTAAAAGACTATCCGAAAAACATGGATGCAAAATTTATCTGAAACGTGAAGATTTAAACCATACAGGTTCCCACAAAATAAATAATGCCCTCGGACAAATCCTTGTCGCGCGTCGTATGGGTAAAACCCGTATTATTGCGGAAACAGGCGCGGGACAACATGGCGTAGCTACCGCAACGGTATGCGCATTGATGAATATGGAATGTATCGTCTATATGGGAAAAACCGATGTAGAGCGTCAACATCTGAATGTGCAGAAGATGAAAATGTTAGGAGCGACAGTAGTTCCCGTTACCAGTGGAAATATGACATTAAAGGATGCTACAAATGAGGCAATACGTGACTGGTGCTGCAATCCTTCCAATACGTTTTATATCATTGGTTCGACTATTGGACCCCATCCATATCCTGATATGGTTGCTCGTCTTCAGTCCGTCATTAGTCAAGAAATTCGCCAACAATTGAAAGAAAAAGAAGGACGAGAAGTTCCAGACTACCTGATAGCGTGCGTTGGTGGAGGAAGCAATGCTGCAGGAACAATATACCATTTTTTAGATGAATCAAACGTGAATATTGTATTAGCCGAAGCCGGAGGAAAAGGCCTCGACTCGGGACAATCG
>CALYRA010000283.1 GCA_945292135.1 uncultured Dysgonomonas sp. | reverse complement strand
TTTTTTCTTCTTTTATCAGTTCCTACTGGCGTATTAATGTGTAAAATAGGAAGACTTAAAACCTTAATTGCGAGCCTTGTCATAACTGCGGCATCATTGGTCATACCAATTCTCAGTTATTCATATCTTTCGATGCTTATTTCATTTTCTTTATTAGGTATTGGCAACACCTTGATGCAGGTTTCATTGAATCCATTATTATCGAGTATCGTCAACGGAGAAAAATTGGCAAGTTCGCTTACATTCGGACAGTTTGTAAAGGCTATCGCATCTTTTCTTGCGCCAATAATAATGTCCCGCGCAGCATTTATGTTCGAAAATTGGCGTTTATTATTCCCATTATTCATGATAATAACGATAATCACATTTATTTGGCTTGGTTTTACATCCATCCATGAAGAAAAAGAGGATAACAAAAAAGCTTCATTTAAAGAATGTTTTGCTTTGCTTGGTAATAAATTTATTTTACTTTGCTTCTTGGGTATTATGTGCCATGTTGGGATTGATGTTGGTATGAATGTGACGGCTCCTAAGATACTAATGGAACGTCTTATAATAACTCTTCAGGATGCAACTTATTCGACTAGCGTTTATTTTCTGTTCCGTACGGTAGGATGTTTAAGCGGAGCGTTTATATTATCACGTTTTTCGGCTAAAAAATTCTTTGCTTTAAGCGTGATTTGCATGTTCATATCAATGGTAATATTTTCAGTTTTCGACAATAAAATCGCATTATATATTGCCATAGCTTTAGTTGGATTCGGAAATTCGAATATTTTTCCAATAATATTCTCTCAAGCTTTACTCCAAAATCCGGATAAGAAGAATGAAGTTTCGGGATTGATGATTATGGGACTTTTCGGAGGAACTGTTTTTCCGTTTTTCATGGGTTTGGCTACTGATTCCCAGTCATCTCAGATAGGAGCGTTAGCTGTAATGAGTATTGGCGTATTATATCTGTTATTCATGTCTTTTAAATTGAAAGAAAATACAACAACTGTATAAAAAAAATAATCCAATAAATAATAACTTAAAGAGAATGAAAAATATTGTAGTAGGTTTAGGTGAAATTCTATGGGACGTTTTTCCGGAACGGAAAGTACTTGGAGGAGCTCCCGCTAATTTTGCTTATCACATATCTCAATTCGGATTCAATGGATACACAATAAGCTCAATCGGCGAAGATCTTTTGGGTAAAGAAATTCTATCAAGTTTAGAAGAAAAGAAATTAAATTACTTAATAGAAACAACTGATTATCCAACTGGTACCGTACAAGTAACGCTGAATAAATCAGGTGTTCCACAATATGAGATTTGCGAGAACGTAGCTTGGGATAATATTCCATTTACGACCCGAATAGAGAATTTGGCTAAAAATACCCGGACTGCCTGTTTTGGTTCATTGGCTCAACGAAGTACTGTGTCGCGCGAAACTATTCGCAAATTTTTAGCTGCAATGCCGGATGATAGTATTAAAATATTCGATATAAACCTACGGCTAAATTATTATACTAAAGAAATCATAGAAGAGTCGTTGAAGATAGCTAATATGATGAAAATAAATGAAGAAGAGGTTTTAAAGGTGGCTATGCTTTTCGAATGGGATGGTGAAGAACAAGATATATGCAAAAGACTTCTTAAAGAATATAATCTTGATATTTTGATTCTGACCAAAGGTACTGACGGAAGTTTTGTATTTACTCCGCGTCAAACGTCATATCTGTCTACTCCGAAAATACATGTTTCGGATACGGTCGGAGCCGGTGATTCATTTACTGCAGCTTTTGTGGCAGCCTATTTGCATGGCGAACGAATCGAAGATGCTCATCAATTGGCGGTAGAGGTATCTGCTTATGTATGTTTACAACATGGAGCAATGCCAAAGCTAGCGGATGCTTACTTAGAATTATTTCCCAATAGAGGTTAATCCTTTATTATATATTGCTAAAAAAGCACTATTACATAAATACAATAGTGCTTTTTGCATTTTTATCACCTTATTTAAAATACTGATAACATGAAATTTATTATCTTAATTTACTTTATACCTTTTTATCTCTTCTTATCATGTAAGAGGGAAAAAGATATACATTATATCATAGGCGTGTCCCAATGCAGCGATGACTTATGGCGTCAGACGATGAATAATGAAATGCGACGTGAAATCGGATTCCATAAAGATGTTAATATTCTCATCCGGAACGTAAAAGATGATACAAGAAAACAGATAAAAGATATTGAGTGGTTAATAGAACAGGGAGTAGATATTCTAATTATATCGCCAAATGAATCTAAAGCCCTTACGCCTGTAATAAAAAAGGCTTATAGTAAAGGCATTCCGGTAATATTGGTCGATAGGAAAATAGAAACTGAAGATTATACAGCCTATGTTGGCGCCGATAATTATCAAATCGGCAAAGAAGTTGGGCTATATGCTGTTGGCGTACTCAATGGAAAAGGACGTATTGTCGAAATGAGAGGTTGGAAAGGTTCCACTTCCGACGCTGAACGTCACAATGGATTCGTTGACGTTCTAAAGAATTATCCCGATATACAAATCATCGTTGAAGCTCGTGGAAATTATTTAAAAGAGGAAGCAAAACATCAGATGGATAAAATATTACGTGAATACAATCAAATAGACCTTGTATTTGCGATGAATGATCCAATGGCAACTGGAGTATATGAGGCTACCCGAAAATATACTGGAAAGACTCCTTTTATTATTGGCATAGATGCTTTAGCGGGAGAAGGTGGAGGAATTCAAAATATACAAAACAATATTCAGGACGCATCTTTCATTTATCCCACCGGGGGAGATAAAGTTATTGATTTAGCAATGAAAATATTGACAAATCAATCTTTTGAGCGGGAAAATATATTGTCTACTACCGTTATAGATAAAAGTAATGTTCGGGTTTTACAATTACAAACCGAACAAATTGCTGAACAGCAGTCGAAGATAGATTCTATAAATTCTTTATTAAATGATAGCTTAGTAAAATATACCAATCAGAGAACATTATTTTGTTTTTCAATAGTAGCAATCATTCTTATTACTTTCTTTTCGTTTGTTTCCTTTAAGGCTTATCGAGCCAAAAGCAAAGCTAACTTATTACTCGAAAATCAAAATGAAGAAATAAAACGTCAGGCAAAAGAATTACAGGAACAGAAAGAACAATTAATTACTATATCCAAGCAATTGGAAGAAGCTACAAACGCCAAATTAGTCTTTTTCACAAATATTTCACACGAATTTAAAACTCCTTTATCACTTATATTAGGTCCGATAGAATCTTTACTTACTGAAGGATATCTAACAAAAGAACAGCATGAACTACTTACC
>CALYRA010000282.1 GCA_945292135.1 uncultured Dysgonomonas sp. | reverse complement strand
AAACAGATAAGTAAAACAAAATGCTTACAGTCGAAAAAATTGGCGGGACTTCAATGTCCCAATTTAAGGATGTTCTTAATAATGTAATAATAGGAAAGAGGTCTCATACCGAATTATATAACCGGATATTTGTTGTTTCAGCTTACAACAATGTGACCAATTGGTTGCTGGAACATAAAAAAACAGGAGAACCCGGCGTATATGTCAATTTTTTGGAAAACGCAGATTATAGCATTAGTTTAGACAGCTTGTGTCAACGCCTTTTGCAAATCAACGAAGGTTTTAGAGATATAGGTTTGGATTTGTCCGAAGCCAAAGAATTTATCACATATCGTATTGAACAAGCTAAAACAATGCTTTATAGTCTTAGTAAAGTACTTGCGTCCGGTTATGTAAACACCGAAGATATCTGCCTTGCCGCGCGTGAAATATTAGCGTCAATCGGAGAGGCCCATTCGGCTTGGAATTCCGTAAATATATTGAACAACAATGGCATAACTGCCCAATTCATTGATTTGTGCGGTTTCAATGATTCTTTCCCTCTTACAATAGATGAACGTATACATAAAGCATTTAAAAATATAGATTTCAGCAAAAAACTGTGCATAGCGACAGGTTATACAAAAGGAACCGAAGGTATTATGCGAGCGTTTGATCGTGGATATACGGAAGTAACGTTTAGTAAAATAGCCGTAGAAGTAAAAGCTAACGAAGCAATTATCCATAAAGAATACCATCTGTCTAGCGCCGATCCTAATATTGTGGGAGTAAACAAGGTTGTACCCGTTGGTCAAACAAATTTTATAGTTGCAGATCAATTAGCTGACATTGGAATGGAAGCGATTCATCCAAAAGCGTCTAAGCCTTTGGAGTTAGCTGATATTAATATTCGAATAAAAAACACTTTTGAACCGGAACATCCCGGAACTCTGATTTCTAAAAACTATGTTTCGCAAACGCCTAAAATTGAAATCGTATCGGGAACAAACAAAGTTCTGGCAATCGAAATACATGATCCCATGATGGTCGGAGAAGTCGGTTTTGACCTTCGTATAATGCAAATATTCGCTAAATTTGGCGTCAGTTATATCCTCAAATCGACTAACGCGAACTCAATCACGATGGTAGTATGGGATAACTATAAATCTCGCGAATTGATTTCCGATCTTGAAAGCAATTTTTATCAAATTACAACCGAAAGAGTAGCAATAGTCTGCGTGATGGGTACTAACATTGCCTTCCCGGGATTTCTATATAAAGCGTCTAAAGCATTATATGAGAATGGTATAAATGTTGAGAGCTTTGGACAATCGTTACGTCAGGTAAACATGCAATTTGTAATTCGACGCGAGCATTACGAAAAAGCCGTAATAGCATTAAATGACGCCCTTTGTTTACAATAATTACAATTTTTATTTGATAAGTTATTGATTAATCAATTTTTAATTTTATTTTTGCTCTTAGTTAATTAGAAAATCATTAATACCAAGTGGGGAAATCATTTATACCGTCGCACTTTACATAAGAATATAATAAATGAGTATTTTATTCGTTTCAATTTAATGATCAAGCAAAATCATTACGTTATTTTTGTGTGTAAAAGTCGTTAAAATAATTAATTATAATAAAAGATGTTATAAAAAAAATAAAATGGATTCGTATATTTGTATCCATATTAAAACGGAACCCAAAAAAAATAGAGTTCCAATAAGTAAAAACTTGAAATTAAATAATAACAACATAATTATAAAATTATTCACTAAACTAATTTATTTATTATCACTATGGAAACTAATAAAAAACAAGCTAGTAGATCAAAAGGTGTATCAGCAGGTCTTATTATTGTGGGGTGCGCGATAGTTGCAGCCGTCTTTTTCTTTTGGTTTTGTTCACATCCAATGCACTTTGAAAAAAACCACCCTATTGATGCGTTCGGAACTTTACGCCAAGGGGGATATGTAATCCCTTGTGTAATCACCTTACTACTAACTGTTATTTGTCTTTCTTTCGAAAGATTTTTTGCCCTTAACAGAGCTAGCGGAAAAGGTAAAATTTCTAAATTCGTTATTGCCGCAAAAGCTAAATTAGCTAAAGGCGATATCGATGGAGCCAACAAACTTTGCGATCAACAAAAAGGTTCAGTAGCTAACATTTTGAAAGCAGCTTTAGTTAGATACAGAGATGTGGAAGCCATCACAAATTTGAACAATGATGAAAAAGCAGCTATTATTCAGAAAGAATTGGAAGAAGCTACAACTTTGGAATTACCTTATCTGGAAAAGAATCTAAACATTATCGCAGCGATTTCTTCACTTGGTACGCTATTCGGACTATTAGGAACGGTACTTGGTATGATCAGATCATTCTCGGCAATGGGTGCCGAAGGAGCTCCGGACTCAACAACGTTAGCTATAGGTATTTCTGAAGCCTTGATGAATACAGCGTTAGGAATCGGTACAGGTGCTGTCGCTATCATCTCTTATACTTATTTTTCAGGTCGTCTTACAGATATGACAAACTCTGTTGATGAAGTTGGTTTTGCTATCGGTCAGACTTATACTGAAAAACACGGTGGTCTGCAATAATCTGTCATTCTTAACAAAGTTTTTGAATTAAATTTATGGAATTGAAATCATATTCCACTCTAATAAAATAAAAAGAAATAAGTAATATGGGAAAAGTAGGAACAAAAAAACATAGTACTTTCATTGATATGACAGCCATGTCGGATGTGACAGTATTATTGCTTACTTTCTTCATGCTGACCGCAACATTTAAGCCAAAAGAACCTGTTGAAATTTTAGCTCCTTCTTCAATTTCGGAACGAAAGGTGCCTGAATTTGATGTATTGACAATACTTATAAGCGCTAGCGGACAAGTATTTTTACAATTTGACAAACCCGAAAATGCAGTAGCCGTTTTGAATAAAATGGGAGCACATTACAATATGAGCTTCACAGATAAACAAAAACGCGCATTAGTGGATCAACCTTCGATAGGAGTTCCGATGAATCAAATGGCATCATTTTTGAATTTAAAGTTACAGGAACAGGACGCGGCGCTGAAGACAACAAGTATACCTGTGGATAGTACCAATAATCAACTGGCAGACTGGGTCAAATATGCAGTTGAAGTCAATGAGGATATTAAATTATCTATTAAAGCTGATCAAAATACTCCTTATCCACAAGTGCAAAAAGTAATGAAGACTTTGGTTGATATAAAGCAAAACAGATACAGTTTGCAAACAACCCTCAAAGGCTTGAAAGAACTTGATTATTGATGTAGTAATTTGTACCATACTAATTAAAATAAAGAAAAAGAAATAAAATATGGCAAGTATCGAAAC
>CALYRA010000281.1 GCA_945292135.1 uncultured Dysgonomonas sp. | reverse complement strand
AAAACGAAAAAATCTTTTAGAAGGAAAAGCGGTTGAAGATGTCGAAGAATATTATATGAATTTCAAAATATCTCAATCAAAACAAATTGAAAACCTAAACGCAATAAAAGAAAAAAACGAAGCGCAAAAATTCTCTCTGAATGGTAAAATAGAACAGCAAAAGAAAGACGTAAAAAATAACGAAAAAGAAATAGAAGGTCTTAAAATACAAATTCAAGATTGGCTGAAAGACGGCAAACATCAAATAAACGCTGATATGTTAAAAGACCTGATATCAAAATCACGGGAATGGATCAATCAGGAAAAACGATATCTGACAGATATTCAAAATAAAAAATTAACAATTGATACCACACTTACAGAGCGTAAAAAAAGAAAATCTAATCATTTGGAATCGGACGATAAACCTCTGGATGAAGAAACAAAAGAAAGTTTATCGGAAGACTTAAATACTGTATCTGAACTGACCGAAAATATAAACAAACGATTATCCGAGATAGAGTTCGCATTATTAAGCCATGAAAAAGGGAAAGAACAAATCAAGACATTCGAAAAAGAATTAAATGAAAAATCAGAATTATATGAGAATTGGGCAAAACTTAATGATCTCTTAGGTTCCGCCAATGGAAATAAATTTAAAACCATAGCCCAAGGATATACCTTGGATGTATTGCTCAGTTATGCGAACAAACATCTTGAGGAACTTACCCAACGTTATAGTCTTGAAAAAATACCCGATACATTAGCCCTTCAAGTTGTGGATAATGATATGCTGGGAGAAGTACGCACCGTGCATTCCCTATCCGGAGGAGAATCATTTTTGATATCTTTGGCTCTGGCTCTTGGGCTGTCCTCTCTTTCATCCAATAGAATGAAAATTGAATCGCTCTTTATCGATGAAGGATTTGGAGCATTAGATATAGATACGCTCAGTATAGCTATGGATGCATTGGACAACCTGCAGATACAAGGACGGAAGATCGGAGTTATTTCACATGTAATAGAAATGAAAGAACGCATAACAACTCAGATTCAAGTAATAAAGTCTGCAAATGGAAGAAGCAGTATAAAAATTACAGGATAGAATATTATCTTTAAACTTTAAAACAAAAATAATTCAGATTAATTATAATAAAAAGTTCTCTTACTATGGAAAACGAGCAAAGTAAACTTAATATTGAATTTTCTTATTTGCCTGTCGTAAACTTTGCCATGCAACAGAATCGCGTATCTGTTATACGAGATTTTTCGATAGAAAACCTGACTGAAGATAACCTAAATGATATCAAGATAGAATTGGTTGCGGATCCTGAATTTACGGTAGTTACTACTACATCCATAGAAACAATAAAAGCAAAAGAAAAGATAAGAGTAGATATACCTAAGTTAAATCTCTCAGCCAGTAACTTTGCTCAACTCACGGAACAAATATCCGGAGACTTTTCTCTCAAAATTTATTCAAAAAACGAGCTCCTGTTTGAAGAAAAATACCCTATAAATATTTTGGCTTACGATCAGTGGGGAGGCGTTGCTGTCTTACCGGAAATGTTATCAGCCTTTGTCACCCCTAATCATCCTGCAACACTTCCGATAATCAAACGGGCGGCAACGATATTGGAACAATGGACAGGAAACCCATCATTAGACGAATACCAAAGCCGCAATCCCGATCGAGTACAAAAACAAATGGCAGCAATATATACAGCGATTGCCGAACAGGAAATTATATACAGTACAATACCCGCCAGTTTTGAGGAATACGGACAACGTATCCGATTGGTAGATTCTGTAATGACTCAAAAACTTGGTACTTGTCTCGATATGGCTTTGTTTTATGCGTCATGTTTGGAAGCAATCGGAATACACCCACTTATCATAGTGGTCAATGGACATGCCTTCGCCGGAGGGTGGCTTATACCCGAAACGTCTCCCGACAATGTGATTGAGGACGCGTCTTTGATTAATAAGAGAATTGCTGACGGTATCAATGATATCACACTGGTAGAAACGACATGTATGAATATGGGACAAAATGTCGATTTCGACCAAGCTGTCAAAATTGCGAACAAACGTCTTTCAGAACCCGATTTCATATTGGCTATAGATGTAAAAAGAACTCGTTTTTCGGGAATAAAGCCAATCCCACAGCGAGTATTGAACGGAAAGCATTGGGAAATAAAGGAAGAAGCATCGTCTGTTTTGGACAGATCACAAACAACGCCACAGGCTATAAATCCATATGATTTGTCGGGAATAAGCTCAGAAGTTGTTGTAACTAAGCAGTTAATGTGGGAACGAAAACTTCTGGATTTAAGCCTGCGTAATAATCTTCTGAATATAAGGATTACCAAAAACACATTACAACTTATCTCGGCTAATCTCGATCTACTCGAAGATGCGTTAGCCAATGGAGAAGAATTTAGGCTAATGCACAAACCGACCGATTGGAACAATCCATTATTTGATTTCGGTCTTTACAAATCAGTTTCGGAGACCGATCCTATAATAGATCTGATTAAATCCGAATTAACACAAAAACGGCTTCGCTTTTATCTTAACGAAAATGATCTAAGCAAAGCCCTTACCTACTTGTATCGCTCTTCGCGTACAGCTATGGAGGAGAACGGAGCTAATACATTGTATATAGCATTGGGTTTATTGAAATGGTATGAAACAAAATCAAGCGAACGTCCGCGCTATGCTCCGATATTGCTTGTTCCGGTCGAAATCATACGCAAATCGGCAGCCAAAGGATATGTAATCCGTTCGAGAGAAGAAGAAACAATGATGAATATTACATTGTTGGAAATGCTTCGTCAGAATTTCAATATCACTATTTCAGGAATAGACCCATTGCCCGTGGATGGTAGTGGAGTAAATGTAAAACTCATCTTCTCAATTATCAGGAACAATATAAAAAATCAGCCAAAATGGGACGTGGAAGAACAAGCGATATTGGGTTTATTTTCATTTAATAAATTTATCATGTGGAACGACATTCATAATAATTCTCATAAACTTATTGAGAATAATGTTGTTTCCAGCCTCATGAATGGTAAGATAGAGTGGAAAGTTGAAGAATGCGAAATTGATGCCAAGACATTGGATAATACAATTCCGCCTGATGAGATTATTTTGCCCATCAGCGCGGACTCTTCACAGTTGGAAGCTATCTGGGAAGCATCTGAAGGAAGAAATTTTATACTACATGGTCCTCCCGGAACAGGGAAGTCGCAAACAATCACAAATCTTATCGCTAATGCCTTATATAAAGGTAAACGAGTTTTGTTTGTTGCCGAAAAGATGGCGGCATTATCAGTAGTTCAACATCGACTCAAAGCTATCGGTCTT
>CALYRA010000280.1 GCA_945292135.1 uncultured Dysgonomonas sp. | reverse complement strand
CGATTCTGAATTTTAAACAATTAAAAGAGCTTGCTCAAAAAGACCAAAGGGAGAATATTAAAAATAATTTGAGTAAAACTGGCAATACGATCTTTAATGTTACGGAAGTAAATAATAATTTGAATACGAATTGGTTTATTCCTGCGTCTATTTTATCTGAATGGAGAAGAGATTTAACCGAAAAATTGTTATCACTACGAAAAATCAGATATAGGCAAGAACTTATTCCTTTTAAACAAACAGATCATGCCTTTGTTACACCTGATATTACCTATCTGGGTAATGTAATGAATGACAAAGCAAAGCAATTTTATATACAACATCAATCAAGGGTATCTCAACCCGCATTCGAAAAGTTAATGCAGAAAAACGTACCGTTGATGTTTACGCGACATTGTATTAAATATTCATTAGGTTGGTGTCCTAAAGAAACAAAAAATAAACATCCGTACAAAGAACCATTTTATCTGACTTACAATAATACTCGTTTATATCTAAATTTTGATTGTAAAAATTGTGAAATGCAGGTATATAAAGACCAAATAAGTACGCAATAAATGACAAGATGAATTCATTTTTTCTTATTTTTCAGACAAAGAGTTCGCCTAACAGCATAATAGCTTACATATTTTATTTATCTTTGAAACCTAAATCATTCGACACAAAATGAAGCATATCATTCAAATAGGAAAATACACATTCTTTCCATTAATCATAGCTGTCATTATATTTTATTTGTGCTGCTTAATACCAGCAAATGATATACCTGATACTGATTTCGATTTTTTTATACCAATAGATAAAGTTGTACATTTTCTGATGTTTTTCGGGTTATCACTTACGGCGTGTATTGGTTATATATATTTAAATAAAGGACATATTATCATTTTAAAAATGATTGTCTTTGCTATTCTTTTACCGATCTTGTACGGGGGGGCAATCGAATTAATACAGCACTATTATTTTATCGGACGAACCGGTGATTGGTTTGATTTTTTAGCGGATGCAATCGGTTCTTTAACAGTTTTACCTATCGCATTGTTATTTAGGCGTAAACTATTATATAAATATGAAATGAAAAAGTTCCTACTTTCAGCTATTCTGACATTGTTAATCAGTCAAGCATATGCTCAAAACTCCAATAATAATCAATATATTGTAAAGGTAGGCGATAACGCTCCTAACTTTGAGATGAGTCTCCCTTCGGGTGAAAAAGTACAACTATCAGATTTGAAAGGAAAAGTAGTGATGTTGCAATTTACAGCCAGTTGGTGCGGTGTTTGCCGTAAAGAGATGCCTCATATTGAGGAAGAAATATGGCAAAGACATATGAACAATCCTAATTTTGCGTTATATGGCGTAGACAGAGAAGAAAATATAGAAACAATTATTAACTTCGCTAAAATAACAGGCGTAACATATCCAATTGGTCTCGATCTTGATGGCAGCATATTCAAATTATTCGCGGAAGAAAACGCAGGCATTACCCGCAATATTATCATTGATAAGAACGGTAAAATAGTCATGTTAACTCGACTATTCAAAAAGGAAGAATTTGAAAAGATGGTAAATCTTATAGATACGTTATTAAATAAAGAATGATAGTTATCATAAAATACAATGCAGGCAATATATTTTCGGTTGAACATGCTTTCAAGCGATTGAATGTTGATGCGATTGTAACAGATAATCAAGAACTAATAAGCAAAGCAGATAAAGTCATATTTCCCGGAGTTGGGGAAGCCAGTTCGACAATAAACTATCTCCGTAAAAACAGACTTGATTCTCTGATATTAGGTTTAAAGCAACCTGTATTGGGTATCTGTCTTGGAATGCAGTTAATGTGCAAACATTCACAAGAAGGCGATGCCGATTGTTTGGGAATATTCGATACAGACGTAAAACGCTTCATTTCTGAAAAGCATGAGGATAAGATTCCCCATATGGGTTGGAATAATATCACGAGTCTGAATAGTCCGTTATTTGATTCTTCATTGGAAAATGAGTATGTTTATTTTGTACATAGTTATTATGTAGCTTTAAGTGAACACACTGCTGCTACAACTGATTATATACAGCCATTTAGCGCGGCTTTGCATAAAGATAATTTCTATGCGACTCAATTTCATCCCGAAAAAAGCGGTAGCGTTGGAGAAAAAATATTAAAGAACTTTTTGAATATTTAAAAACTATGTTATTAATACAACCGTATGATAATAATTCGTATTTAATAAAAAAAACATTTTTCTTCGCGGTATAACTTTGTTTTTTGCCAATATCGCTTAAATATAAAATTTAAATGATGTATATCATTCAATCCGTTTCGAATAGGGATTAATATATTAAATTAAAATATCCACTTTATACAATTTTCAGCAACCATGATTGAAATAATTCCGGCTATAGATATTATCGATGGTAAGTGCGTACGTCTTTCGCAAGGTGATTATAATGCTAAGAAGATTTATAACGAAGATCCTCTTGAAGTTGCGCGAATGTTTGAAGACGCAGGAATATGCCGCTTACATTTAGTTGATTTGGACGGAGCAAAAGCAAAACGCATCGTCAATCTGAAAGTATTGGAAAAAATCGCAAACGAAACATCATTAGTTATAGACTTTGGTGGAGGCGTGCAAAATGATTCCGATATCGCAAACGCCTTTAATGCAGGAGCCTCTATGGTTACGGGTGGAAGCATTGCCGTTCGCAATAAAGAATTGTTTAGCAAGTGGATTGATAAATACAGCAGCGACAAAATAATATTAGGCGCGGACTGTAAGGAACATAAAATAGCAGTTTCAGGTTGGCAGGAAGAAACCTCTTTGGATGTTCTTCCCTTTATCCGTGAATATACTAAAAAAGGTATTTATTATGTCGTTTGCACCGATATAAATAAAGATGGAATGTTGGAAGGTCCGTCCATCAAATTATATAAAGAAATACTTACTGCATTTCCCGATTTATATTTAATAGCAAGTGGAGGCATTGGGAGTTTGCAAGATATTCTTGATTTAGAAAAAGCCGGTATTCCCGCCGTCATATTAGGAAAGGCTATTTATGAGAATAAGATTTCTTTGGATGAGTTGAGCCGTATATAAGTTAAATCGAGAATAAAATAAAAGAAGCGGTTTCCGCTAGTCAAATATTTGTAAGTTGATAAAACGAACTTGTTTTGACATTCCTTCTGAATTGGCATATAACTGAATATTAAAAAGATGTCTTGAAATTAAGAATAAGAAAATATTGATCTATTTTAATTTAAACATTTGAATTATATATTATCAATTCTAATTGAACCAAGTGCAACTTTTTAAACAAAATTTTTAACTAGAATGAAACCAAACACCTATTAAACAATATTATAATATGTCTTAACG
>CALYRA010000279.1 GCA_945292135.1 uncultured Dysgonomonas sp. | reverse complement strand
TTAGGCAAATTTTATCGTAATTCAATAAACAACGGCTTCGTGCCATCAACAATAATTACGATGCCAAGCAACCCAAGCGAGGAACAAAAAGAAAATTTTCAACGCGATATAGAAAGCAGTTACGCAGGAACCAACGGCGCCAACAGCATAGTCGTACTTTGGGGAGAAAGTCAGGAAGTCAAACCCGTTGTAACCTCCTATACCGCAAGCAATAACGCCGATCTATATAATAACGTGGATGAAATAATATTTCAAAAAATAATATCGGCGCACAGACTGACCTCGCCCACATTAGCAGGACTATCAGGATCAGGAAACCTGTCCGGGAACGCAAACGAAATAATAAACTCCTACGTATTGTACAACAGTACAGTAATCAATAAAATAAGACGAAAGATATTAGACACCCTGAATCCCTTCCTTATATCAAACGGATACGACAACCTCATAATAAACAGCCTTGATATAATCGACGAAATACAAAAAGTATCAGTCAAATCAGAAGAAACGAAAGAAACGACAAACTCAAAAAATAACGAGCAATGAATGACTTTATACAAATACCATTAATCAGCGAAAGGCTGTTTAAACTCCATTCACCCATAACAGGCAACACCGATATAACCGATTTTATACCCTATATAAGTATAGTTCAGGAATTATATTTAAGCGATATATTGGGCGAACCCTTAATGGCGGAACTGAAAGAACAAGTACAAAATAACGCCCTTACCCAAGAAAACAGTGACCTGATAATAAAAATAGCCCCCGCATTATCCTATTATACCGTTTATCAAGCATTGCCATTCCATTGGGCAGCCATCGTAAACAAGGGAATAACCATCAGAGACAGCGAAAACAGCAAAGGAGTAGACATCAAAGACATAGCCCAGTTGAGAAGATGGATAAAAGACGATGCCGAGACATTGATAGACCAGTTGATAAAGTACTTATGCAAATGCAAACCAAACTACCCCTTGTGGAAGCCCGATAGAGAATGTTGCAAAGAAGTTATCAATGAAGGCACAAATGACAGAAAATTTGAAAGCGGTTTTTATTTTCCCGCGAAAAGAAATTGTGGATGTAATTAAATGAATTATGGCAGACGAAAAAGTATTTAAAATAAGGATTGACGGCATAGAACAATCCTACAAAAATTCAGTTAAGTTATTAGATGCGCTTGTAGAATTAAACAGGACTATAGACAACGTCAATAACACAACTACAAACATAGATAAAACTATAACCAATAGCATCAATACCGTCAAACAAAAAACAAAAACCTTAACAGAAGAAGAAAAAGCGCAAAAGAAATTAGCCGACACCCAAGACAAATCCACCAGAGTTATAACAACCCTCGAAAAAGAACAAGAAAAAGCCAACCAACAATTAAAAGAAAGAACAGAGTATCTCGAAGACGTAGTCAGATTAGAAACATCACAAGCAGACACTATCGCTAAAACGAAGGCTCAATTAAAAATTCTAAACAAAGAATGGGAAAATGTAACCGTCGGATCAGAAAAATTTGAAGAACTAACAGCAAAAATAGCCGAACTAAACGCAAAACTAAAAGAAGCCGAAGAAGCAAAAAACGCTTATGTAGGTGGCAATGAATTAGAAACCATATTTAAAAACTTGGGCGATACCATTGACGCAACAACCACGAAAGCACAAGGAATACTTAACCTATTTCAAGCAGGAGTAGGCTTTGTTTTGCTGTTTGACGAAAAAAACGAAGGCCTTCAAAATACAATGAACCAACTTGGCAAAGTAATAGCCGTCGTCACAGCATTGCAATCATTCAATGAAAAAATAATAAAGAAAGGAACGGCGGCAACTATCGCAAATACCGCAGTAGAAAAAGTAAGGACCATACAAACCTTAGCAGCCGCAAAAGCAACGGAATTAAGCACCAAAAACACCGTTTTGGCGACAGTAGCGCAAAGCGCGTTCAATATCGTCGCAAAAGCAAACCCCTATCTTTTATTGGCTACCGGTCTTTTCACCCTTATCGGAGCCGTAGTAGGATACTCAGAAAGCGTTGATGATGCCGAAAAAAAAACACGCTCCTTTAAATCCGCTTTAGACGATCTTGTATTTTCCTCCGCAGCAGCTCGAGACGCTCACGATAGTCATATACAAAAAATGCGTGAATTAAATATGGAATACGATGTGCTGACAGGTAAAATTACATCTTATGAAGCTAAAATAAAGAAAATAAACGATGACAAAAATGATAAGGAACGCGAAGAAATAAATAGATATAAGGAAGAAATAGCAAAAATTGAGGAAGATAAACTCAATGAGCAAAAAAAAATAAGAAATTCGTTGAGTTCGAGTATCACCATAGATCAGGCAGTAGTAGCTAACAAAGCAAACATACAACTCGAAAATGCAAAACAAGAACATGAAAAAATTATGGCCGAAATCGATGAGGAGGCAAAAAAGGAAATTGTTATTGAAGAAGTAAAGCAAAGCGAGAAAATAAAAAAAATACAAGAACAAAATCATATAGAAAGTTTAAGAGGACCACAAAGAGAATTAGCCCAATTAAAAGCAAACAAAGATGAGCAAATAAAAACAGCCGAAAGTTTAGGGATCGACAAAGAAGAGATTCTCCGTAATTACGAAAAACGAAAAAAAGAGATACAAAACAAATATGCAAGAGAAGCCGAAGAAAGAGATAAAAACAAATATGAAAACACACTAAAATATACCCGTCAATATGAAGATTTATTGACAAAAGCAATAAGTTCTGAATATGAAAAAAGAGCAACGCAAATAAATATCTCTTATGAAAGACAAATAGAAGATTTGGAACGTACACTCGAGAAGGAAAAAAAATTGACGACCGAAGCCAAAGAAGCCATCAACAAAATAATCAAAGAATTAGAATTCCAACAAAAAGCAGAGCTTGAAAAATTAGATATAGAGCAAAAAAATAAGGAGAAAGAGCAAAACCTAAAAAAACTCGAAGACCGTAAAAAATTGCTTGATTTAGAGGCGACCAATAATAAGAATTTCTATGACAATATAAAAGAAGTAAGCCTAAAACCCGAAAAAGGAATAATAAACGTAAAGCAAATAGAAAAAGAACTGGAAGACGCCAATAAAAATTTGAAGACATACATTTCGATGGTTGAAGACTCAAAAAGTAAACTTACCACTTACTATGATGACTTATTAAATCTTTATGAAAGCGACAGTTATGAATATAAGAAGACGCTCCAAGAAAAAGAAGCAGCCCTTAAAACATTAAATGAACAGACGAGCGCGGCAGAAAAAGCCATGAGCGATAACACCGAAAAACAATCGAACTTACGAAAAGAATATTGGGAGCAACTATCACAAAAAATCAAAGAGACATCAGAAAAAATAACGAATGAA
>CALYRA010000278.1 GCA_945292135.1 uncultured Dysgonomonas sp. | reverse complement strand
TTTTTTATTTGTATGGTGTTACATGTTGATTTTTTTGATAACATTTTATTTATGGGTGGTTCGGTTTTTTTTTCAATGATTCTACCTGTATTCATGATAATCTTAGGTTTGCGACTGATGAAAGTTATGCGTATATCTGTGGTACGTACCTTTCTCATTTCAGCATTTATTATGATATGGGGATCAATATTTTGCTCATTTACAATTTCTAAATGGTTTGGTGACACTTATATTATATGGGGCGGAGCACATGGTAAACAAATAGAACAGTTATTAGAAAATGCTTTAGGAATACCCGGAGTGGTTATGACCCTATTGCTTCTACTCATTATATTCATTATTATAACTAAAAAAGCGTCAATCATTTTCTTTAGGAAAATATTTGCTTCTTCATCGAAGGAACGAGAAAAAACGTTGGATATAGATAATTTTGAAGAAGATGAAGAATCGAAACCAAATTATCTTGTTACCAAATTAAAAAATCTATTTAAAAGAAATTTGAAAGACAAACCATCCGATGAGGAAGAACCGGATAAAATTATAGCAATAAAAGAGGGAAAAATTGATATTACAGATAATCAAGTATCAAAAGAAAAGTCAATAACAATTACCGATGATTTTGAAATAGTCGTACCGAAAGACGAAGAATATGCAAACCCTATTCCTAACATTAATGAAGCTAAAAATAAAATTGTAGAACCTGTAGATTCCACAAAAACAAATGAAAGTTTTAGTGATGAAATAGATACAGAGGAAATGGAAGATTATGACCCGACGAAAGACTTATCAAATTTTACATTTCCATCAGCAAACCTTTTAAAAGTATACGATACGACCGGAAAAGGGGTAAATATGGAAGAACAAAATGCCAATAAGAGTAAGATCATTACCACACTACAGAACTATGGTATTGAAATTACATCGATTAAAGCTACAGTGGGACCTACTATTACCCTATACGAAATCGTACCTAAAGCCGGAATCCGAATCTCTAAAATACGTAATTTGGAAGATGATATAGCGCTTAGTCTATCAGCATTAGGAATTCGTATCATTGCTCCAATGCCGGGCAAAGGAACTATTGGTATAGAAGTTCCGAACAAAGATTCTCAAATCGTATCAATGCAATCCGTAATAGCTTCGCGCAGATTTCAAGAATGTGATTATGATTTACCCGTCGCTTTAGGAAAAACAATTACCAATGACATTTTCATGTTTGACCTTTGCAAGATGCCTCACCTTTTAGTGGCGGGAGCGACAGGACAAGGAAAATCAGTAGGGTTAAACGCAATCATTACTTCATTGTTATATAAGAAACATCCGGCTGAAATGAAAATGGTGCTTGTCGATCCTAAAATGGTTGAATTTAATATCTATTCACGCATTGAAAAGCATTATTTAGCAAAACTTCCTGATGCCGAAAAAGCCATAATTACGGATGTATCGAAAGTAACTCAAACTCTCAATTCTCTTACAAAAGAAATGGACGACCGTTACGAATTGCTTATGGAAGCCGGAGTCCGTAATATAAAAGAGTATAATGAGAAGTTTAAAAAACGTCGTTTGAATCCCTTAAAAGGACACCGTTTTATGCCTTATCTGGTAATCATCATTGATGAGTTTGGCGACTTGATAATGACTGCCGGAAAGGAAATTGAAATGCCGATCGCACGAATCGCTCAAAAAGCGCGTGCCGTGGGTATGCATATGGTTATTGCGACGCAACGTCCTACTACAAATATAATTACGGGTACGATCAAAGCGAACTTCCCGGCGCGAATGGCATTTCGTGTAACATCGCAGATTGATTCTCGCACAATTTTGGATATGTCTGGAGCAAATCAATTGATTGGGCGAGGGGATATGTTATTCTCTCAGGGTAGCGATCTTATACGTATACAATGCGCATTTGTTGACACGCCAGAAGTAGAAGGTATAGCTAAATATATTAGCGAACAACAAGGATACTCACATGCGTTCGAATTGCCGGAATTCGTAGCAGATAGTGGCGATGATAAAATTGGAGGTATTGACCTTAGTGATAGAGATCCTTTATTTGAGGAAGCCGCAAGATTGATAGTTGTGCATCAGCAAGGCTCAACTTCACTTATTCAGCGTAAATTTTCAATTGGATATAATCGTGCCGGTCGTTTGATGGATCAACTCGAAGCAGCCGGAATAGTAGGACCTACGCAAGGAAGCAAAGCTCGCGAAGTACTAATAGCGGATGAATACTCGTTGGAACAAAAACTTAGTCATTTATAGGATTATTAATCTTAATGTTGGCTGATACAACAAACAGAAAAATCCCTAAAAAGAGGTGAATTATGTAGTTTTCTCGGAAGATGATATTTTATTTTAGAGAAGGAATTATATTTGATTTATCACTTTCGTTATCTCCAAATACAGCCATTAAAAATAATATTACTCTCATTTTATAATAAACCAAAAATTATTCAGATCTCATCAGTAAAGTGAAGTAGATATGATTCAACAATTCA
Source organism: uncultured Dysgonomonas sp. (assembly GCA_945292135.1). GTDB lineage: Bacteria > Bacteroidota > Bacteroidia > Bacteroidales > Dysgonomonadaceae > Dysgonomonas. The sequence continues at coordinate 896 of CALYRA010000278.1, read as the reverse complement.
ATAAAACATCAAATCTAAAATTAGCGACCGGTTAATTGAATAGAATTATTATCAAAATAGGTTAAATATGCAAGGCATTCTTAAAAGGCAGAATTGTATTATTTTTCGTCTTATATTCTTACAAAAACGACAAATAAAAATATTCTTATGAAGTATTATGTTAATTAGAAATATAAATATAAATAACTTCTTTCTATAACAAGCAGGTTTTACTAAAACAAAAAAGCTGATTACTGTTGAGTAACCAGCCTTTTAAAAAACACGCTATGAAGCAGTAGCTTTCACTCTTTCTTCTTGCGACATCGCAGCCAAATTTTTCACTCTTTCTATATCTAATCCCAAACCTTTAGCTACACGCGTACCATATTCAGGATGAGCTTTATAAAATAAAGCGGTTTGTCGATATTGTATACGTTGTTCCGCATCCTTAATATGACCTACAATATTATTGATTAAGTTTGTTTTGTCGTATTCTGATAAAACACGTCCATAAAGATCGCCCGGTTGTTCAAAGTCTACATCTCCCACTATATATTCATGACGGGCAGCCATTCCATGCACATCAATGCTGGGAGGAGTAAACTGTTTATCAGGAGTAGGACCATTGAAAGAATTAGGATAATAATTCGGTGCCGGACTTTCATTAGCAGGCATTCCCATATTCATAAAACCGTCTCTTTGATAATTATGCAAAGGACATTTAGACCTATTGACTGGTATCTGATGGAAGTTAGTACCCAATCTATGTCTATGCGTATCATCGTAACTAAACAAACGAAGCTGAAGCATCTTATCAGGAGAAGTGTATATTCCGGGAACAAAATTGGAAGGAGAAAATGCCGCTTGTTCGATATCTCCGAAATAATCTGATGGATTGCGGTTCAATACGAATTTAC
>CALYRA010000277.1 GCA_945292135.1 uncultured Dysgonomonas sp. | reverse complement strand
CTACATAATCATATTTAATATCGGGAATGCTTATCAATCTCTTGATCGCAGCTTTATTATCAGTTGTAAAGTATACGAATTTAACATCTTTGTTTTTATTATATTTTTCTCGTTTAGCGTCAGCGATAGCTCTGCCTAATCCAATACAAGATGCGCATTCGGTATTTCCATATACATATACTACTATATTTCCGGCAAGGATATCTGATCCTACCGGTCTTTCATCAATTGTCGGAGCATAAAAGATAACATAATCCATAGAAAAGTTACTTGCTTTAGTAGCTTTTTCGTAAGGAGTCTCTTCTGTTTCATTTGTTACTTGTCCGTTAACATTCAGAGATGCGCCTAATAATAAAAGTGCAGTTAGTAAAATACTAATTGTTTTCATAATTGAATGTGTTAGTTGATTTTATATTAATTCACATATTTGATTACAAAGTTAACAAGAAAACTTAAATGATTTAGAATACAATGTTAAAAAAAGCAATTTTGGATCCTTCGCGTATTCAAAATTGCAGATAAGATAATTTGTAATTGGTATATAATCAGTTTGTTAATGATTTATTCGGAAATTTAATTTGAGAATATTGGTTTTTTTGTTTGGATTTTAAATAAAAAGGCTAAAATGATTTGGACTTGCTTATTAGCGCAATAATGGCAATATTTATGGATTTGAAATCAAATATTATGAAATATCGTAATAATAAACTTCCAATCAGACGTTTGAATATAATATTCTGATCGTTTTCAAATTACTTTGTTTTCGAGATTATTCATTTTGTAATTATATTTCTTAAATTTGCAAGATTATCCTAAATAATATTAGGTGAATCATTAATCAAGAACAGGAAAGATATAAACATCGATTATCTATTATGAGTATATTGGAATTGAGCGAACAGGAAATCATTCGACGTAAAAGTTTAGAGGAATTACGAGTACTTGGTATCGAACCCTATCCGGCTGCATTATATGATGTGAATGCATATTCAGACGAAATAAAAGAATCTTTCAAAGATGAATCCGATCGTAGAGAAGTAACTGTGGCAGGTCGGATTATGGGACGCCGGATTATGGGAAAGGCTTCGTTTATGGAATTGCAAGATGCCGAAGGACGTATTCAAATTTATATTTCGCGTGACGATCTTTGTCCCGGAGAAAATAAAGATTTATATAATATCGTATTCAAGAAATTACTTGACATTGGAGATTTCGTAGGAATTAAAGGATATGTCTTCCGTACCCAAATGGGTGAAATTTCGATACATGCCGAATCATTGACAGTCCTTTCCAAATCCCTTCGCCCTTTACCTGTCGTAAAAGTAAAAGATGGAGTAACCTATGATGGATTTACTGATCCTGAACAACGTTATCGACAACGATATGTCGATTTGATAGTTAATGAAGGGGTAAAAGATGTATTTCTAAAACGTACGAAAGTTTTCAATTCCATGCGAGAATATTTGAACAGCTATGGTTATATTGAAGTCGATACGCCTGTTTTGCAAAGTATACCCGGTGGCGCGACAGCTCGTCCATTCATTACACATCACAATGCCCTTGATATTCCGTTGTATTTGCGTATCGCAAACGAACTATATTTGAAACGATTGATTGTAGGCGGATTTGACGGCGTTTATGAATTTTCGCGTAACTTCCGTAATGAAGGTATGGATCGTACCCATAATCCCGAATTTACGGTTATGGAATTTTACGCAGCCTATAAAGACTACAATTGGATGATGACCTTTACCGAAAAGATGCTGGAGAAAATCTGTTTAGATGTACATGGCACTACCAAGGTTATGATGGGTGATAAGGAAATAGATTACAAAGCGCCTTATCCGCGCGTAACGATGATAGATTCAATTAAAGAATTTACAGGATTCGATATAAGCGGAATGGATGAAACACAATTACGCGATGTTTGTAAACAACTTGGTATAGAACAAGACGAAACAATGGGTAAAGGAAAATTGATAGATGAAATATTCGGAGAAAAGTGCGAAGGAAACTATATACAACCTACATTTATAATAGATTATCCAATCGAAATGTCTCCGTTAACTAAACGTCATCGTTCAAATCCCGAACTTACGGAACGTTTCGAATTAATGGTGAATGGAAAAGAGTTGGCAAACGCTTATTCCGAATTAAATGACCCGATAGATCAGCGTTATCGATTTGAAGAACAATTGAAGCTTTCCGAAAAAGGAGATGATGAAGCTATGTTTATAGATCAGGACTTCCTTCGAGCTTTGGAATATGGTATGCCTCCAACGAGTGGAATCGGAATAGGTATGGATCGTCTGGTCATGTTTATGACAGGACAAGAAAGTATTCAGGAAGTTATGCTCTTTCCTCAAATGCGTCCTGAAAAGGTAGCTAAAAAAGACGCCGCATCTAAATATACAGCTTTAGGAATTGCGGAAGAATGGGTGCCTGTACTACAAAAAATCGGTTATCAGCTTGTTGAAGAACTGAAAGGTCTCAATCATAATAAGCTGCGTCAGGAACTTAGTGAGGCTAATAAGAAATTTAAATTAGGTCTTACGCTTCCTTCGGCAGAAGAAGTAGAAAGCTGGTTAGTTAAGCTTAATTAAGCTGATCGGTTTTATTATTTTGAGAAAATATTTAATTATGGATTTTCCCGGTAGAATAGGAATATTAGGAGGCGGAACATGGGCAACGGCATTAGCCAAAATTATGTTAGCCCACGAAAAACATATCAATTGGTATATGCGTCGTCCTGAACAGATTGAAGAATTTCTTAAATTTGGTCGCAATCCTTCATACTTGTCAAACGTCGAATTTAATAAAGATAGAATAACCTTTTATTCGGATATAAATGAAATAGTAAAAAATTCGGACACATTAATGTTGGTGGTTCCTTCCCCATTTTTGAAATCTCATTTAGAGAAACTATCTGTCGGTATCGATGACAAATTTATTATATCGGCAATAAAAGGTATCATATCTCCGGAGAATGTTGTTGTTACTGATTATCTCAAGCGGTATTATGGCGTTTTACCCGAAAATATCGCTATCATTGGCGGACCATGTCATGCCGAAGAAATAGCTTTGGAGCGATTAACATATCCTACGATAGCATGTACGGATCTCTCTAAGGCTGAAATTCTAACGCAAGTATTCACAAATCGTTTTGTAAAAGCTTCAACGTCAACCGATGTAGACGGAATAGAACTCGCGGCAGTATTAAAAAACGTATACGCAATAGCGTCAGGCATCTGTCACGGATTGAAATACGGAGATAATTTTCAGGCAGTATTGGTTACCAATGCAGTTCAGGAAATGGAAAGATTTGTATATGCCGTATCACCTGTTGAACGTAATATTTTTGATTCGACTTATTTGGGAGATTTGCTTGTAACAGCCTATT
>CALYRA010000276.1 GCA_945292135.1 uncultured Dysgonomonas sp. | reverse complement strand
ACCGTAAAACTGACGGAAATAAAAAGCTATGATATTTTTTATTTCCGTCGGTTTTAGAATTGTCCTTTTCGTTGTTACAAAATAGTATTACAGATTAAAAAAGTCTAAAACTAAGTTTAGTATTAGTTTATTCTTGCACTTTAGCGATTAAGTTAATATGAGATCACAATTTTGTAAAAGATAAACCAAAGCAAGAATTAAAAATATGCAGGAAATAATATTTGTTCATAAGTAAAATTTCTTTGGAGTAGCTATTTGGATAAACAGATAAAGTTAAAATATTTTTTGGTTATTGATAAGATTATCCAGATAATACTTTAACTATAATTTCAATGTGTCTATCTTTTGGCAAATCAATGACAGAAGCAAAAATAGGCTTAAAAGTATGATATGACAGATAAAATTGTAAAAACAAAAAAGCCTGAAAGAAATTTCAATCAAGCTTTGTGCGGATGAAGGGACTCGAACCCCCACGCCTCACGGCACCAGATCCTAAGTCTGGCGCGGCTACCAATTACGCCACATCCGCGGCTACTTGCGTTAGCGGATACAAAGATATAATTTTAATTTTATATACAAACGTTTTGAAAAAAATATTTTTTACTTCTTAAAAAAACCCTTAATTATTGGCTTCATAATCGATCAAAAACTTTAAACTGGTCTAATTCCAATTTCTGATCTTTATTTTCAATGTGAAAACACTTAGCATCACCGATAAAACTTGCCCATATCGTAAACGTACTGGGAGGTCCCAACAAAAAATCACATTGAGACATCAGATAATGATCTACTGCGACCGAGTGCTTACTAATATAAATATCACTAAAGCTTGTTTCATAAAGCTCTGTATTAAGTTTTTCATCATTCGAAAATAGTATAATCTTGCAATTATTACCTATTAAGTCTTGCATCTGTTCGATGAAAGCAATGTAAGTTTGGTCGTCATAATAATATTTCCCATTCTCAAAAGAAGCATAATCACCTCTTCTTATATGAACGCCCAATAATTTTTGATCTTGGTTTTTTGTATTAAGAATATAATTAGAAATTCTTAGATTTTCCTCATTAGGTTAAAATTGCTTTTTATAATTATCTCGATACTTAGATACAATATCCGAATCGCGAAAACCCCATCCCCAGCAGTACATTAATATATTACGATAAAATTGAGGATCATAAAATCTGGAGGAGTATTGCTTGTCCCCATCAAAGTTGATTATTTTCGCCAGACCTATTTTCTTTAAATGCGAAAAAAACAGAGCATTCTTCGTAAACCATGACTCTTTCATCAGCTCCAAATTAGGATAATCCTTTTTATATTTATAAAGAAAAGGATTACAATACCTTATACCGTTATCACGGCAAAAAGCATCAAGCGACACATGCTGTATAAACTGATTACTTGTTTGTCCAAAAGGCCAATATAATATAATCATAGCTCATAATTAGATGAATAAAATTATAAAAAAAACGCATATTTCAAAAATATGCGTTTCCATAACTTAATAATATAATCAACCTTTAAATCCGATTTTCGCATGCGACCCATCACAAAAAGGTTTATTTTGTGAAGCTCCACATCTACATAACAAGGGATTTTCAATCACAACTTTCGATCCATCAGTCATTATTAATTCGACAGAGCCTTGAACTTGTAAAGGCGCATTAGGCAACACCTTTATCTTTAATAAAGAATCTTTTTTTTCCATAACGATATTTTTTTATTGATCTTATGGTTTAACAAACTGGTTTAGGTTTAGGTTCAATAAATTGTTAAATGATCTTGAAATTAAATAGCGTTTGTTTTATAGACTTTAAAATGCAAACTCTATATTACATTTTTCGTATATTTGTTTTGTCTTTTTAGATAAGAATTAAATATCATAACAACACAAAATAATTTTATAAATATTATAAATCATGGACTTGTTAAAGCAAATTATTGAGCGCGCTAAAACAAACAAACAACGTATTGTTTTGCCCGAAGGTACCGAAGAAAGAACAATAAAGGCCGCTGACCAATTATTAGGCGATGGGATAGCTGATATTACCTTAATAGGAGAACCTTCAAAGATCAAAGAACTTGTTTCTAAATTCGAGCTGAAAAACATCAATAAAGCCGATATCTTGGATCCCGAAAATTATCCTCAAAAACAAACTTATACTAACTTATTATTTGAACTCCGCAAGTCAAAAGGCATGACAATTGAACAAGCCGCTAAACTTGCGACAGATCCGCTCTATATAGGATGTTTGATGATAAAGAACGGCGATGCAGATGGAGAAATCGCAGGCGCAAAAAATACCACCGGAGACGTATTACGCCCCGCTCTGCAAATTATCAAAACAGCTCCCGGAATCAGCGTTGTTTCCGGAGCATTTCTGATGTTCACCAAAACCAAAGAATATGGAAAAGATGGACTTTTATTATTTGCTGACTGCGCAGTTACGCCTGACCCGACAGCGTCTCAATTAGCTGAAATAGCAGTTGCGACAGGACATACAGCCCGCGCACTCGTGGGTGAAGAACCACGTATAGCTATGCTTAGCTTTTCGACAAAGGGAAGCGCAAAACATCCTATGGCAGATAAAGTGATAGAAGCTACCCGATTAGCTAAAGACATTGATCCGACACTTGCGATTGATGGCGAATTACAAGCGGACGCAGCTTTGGTGACTTCAGTCGCTTCCAGTAAAGCTCCGGGAAGTACTGTTGCGGGGAAAGCAAACGTCTTGGTGTTCCCAAATCTTGAAGTAGGAAATATTGCGTATAAGCTGGTTCAACGTTTAGGCGGAGCAGAAGCCGTTGGTCCTATCCTTCAAGGAATGGCTGCCCCTGTCAATGATTTATCGAGAGGGTGTTCTGTTAGCGATATTTATAATATGGTTGCGATCGCCGCTAACCAAGCTATTGCAGCAAAGAAACAATAAAATAAATCAGTAATTATATTATAATGGCAGAAATAAAAGAGCCCATTGAGAATTTTGGGTTGAGTAAAAAACATAAGAAAAAATCTCTTTTTTCTAAAATAGGGGTAGTTGGATGCGGACGTGACGGACGTGAAATAGTTAGTCTTACGGCATTATCGGGAATGGAAGTTGTCTTTGTCGAAGTTTCCGACGAACGTATCAAAGAGGCTATCGAACATATTGGTCTAAACTTGGATACGAAAATAGAAAATTGGGGGCTTACGCAATCCGAAAAACGCGCTACGATGGGACGTATTCATGGAACTCTTAGTTATTCGGATTTACGCGATTGTGACTTTGTTATCGAGTGTATTCGCTATGAAGCAAATGGCGAACGCAGTACGGAATTGAGAAAAGAAGTTTTCAAAAATCTTGAAAAAGTATTAGCCCCGGATGCTATTATTGCAACCAATGGCACAACAGTAATAAT
>CALYRA010000275.1 GCA_945292135.1 uncultured Dysgonomonas sp. | reverse complement strand
TATGAGAGCATTCGACTATATGCAATCCGAAAATATAATTTATTCCAAAAGAGGAATGGGGTATTATGTTCAATTGAATGCTGACAAACAAATAAAAAATATTCAAAAGATAGAATTCTTTGAACAAATATTACCTGAAACTTTCAAAGCGATAGATTTACTTGAAATCAACATCAACGAGATAGTAGAGAAATATAAGGAATTTAAAAAATTAAGAACATGAAAAAATATGCTAATAAAATATTTTGGCTCATTGCTATTATTACAATAGTTTGTTTAGTCATTGAAATAGCTACGCTAAAAACAATGATACAAGATAATTTCTTTATTAATTTTCATTACAATACTACTACTTATTAATGTAAAGTTCCCTGTTATTTTTTTAGATGAAAGATTAGCAGGGATTCTTTTTTAATATAGTTTTTGTACTATTGCTTTTGATTGTATGAATTTCCGAAAGTCTTCATTTCATTATATTCCTTAAACAACCAAAATCTAAAAAATTTAATTCTCTTCTTAAATTATTTTCTCTTAACTATTATGTTAGTTACCCGAACAGATGAAATTAAATTTCCTGTATTTTCGGAATAGACATCAACATTCCAAAGATGTGTTGTTCTACCTAAATGTATTGCGGTTGCCTTTGCTATAATATTATCATCCAATTGTCCATGTGAAATGTGATTGGCGCTAATTTGTATACCAAATGATTGTTCGTCTTCAGCGCAGACTATATTAGATGCTACACAGGATACGGTTTCGGCTAATGAAATTGTCGCGCCGCCATGTAAAACGCCTGATGTTTGTAATAAATCAGTTGAAATATTCATAGAAGCCAATAATTCATTGTCATTATCATCTTCTATAAACTGAATTTTCAATGCTTCAATAAAAGTTCCTTTTATACGCTCTTTTATATTATTTGTATTTAACCTCATATCAAATCTTCCTTCTGTGAACAAATATAAAATATTAAAACAAATGAATACCTTCTTTATAAGTATTATATTTCAATTGGGTCAATAATTCCCGATGCATACGGGTTGTATCCCCATAATAAGAAGCCATACCTATTTTTATAAAATCTTCGATTAAAGGACTTTGTGTTCCAAAGACAGAAGAAAATAGTTCTAAGGCTATAGCCGCAGTCATAATCATCCAAACAGGCATTCTCCAAGGCTTATGATTTTCTTTGAATAAGGTTATATCATCTAAAAAATGCTTCAATGTCTTTATTCCTTTATCTCCTAAATGGTAAATCCCGTTAATATTTGATTTTGTTGCGGCAGCAATAGTGGCTTCAACAAAGTCATCTATTGATATAAGATGAATGAACCTCGGTTTACGCCAAATACCTAACAAAGCATATTTTGTAAACCATTGTACGGCATCAATCATTAGAATACCTGCTCCGTAAACCATACCAACACGTAATGAAACAGGCTCAAAATGATACTGTTTTGCATATTTAAATAACAACTTCTCTTCTTCCAATTCAGTATTTGCGTGTATAGATTGGGGTTTGCCAACTAATGAACCCCTTACAGGCTTATCAGGCGTACATTTTCCCTCAACGTGCGGAAAGCTATTAAGAATGATTCTTTCGACTTTTTGTTTTACGGCAACATCCAATATATTATTAACATACAAGGCGTTTGTTTTGGGTAAAAATTTCTACGGATTTGCTTTAAACAATACTCCGGCAAAATGAACTATGACATCTGAATCAACCAATGCATCCGAGAGTGTCTCGGGTTTTGCTAAATCAACTTTGAAAATATATATATATTATCATATTGTTTAAGATTTTCCTTTACATCTTTATTATGAATTAATAAATTCAAATCGACGTCATTATCTTTTAAGCCTTCAGTCAATAAACTTCCTAAGTTACCGGCAGCTCGGGAATAGCTATTTTCAATCTCACTCCCATCTGTCTGATATATTTGTTTCAAACAAAGTTAGACAAATACCTATATTATTTATTACGTTAAGTAAAATATATACCTTTAGGTAATATTTTAAATTATAGAAATGAATTTTTTAGCGCACGCATATCTTTCATTTAATGATCCTGACATCTTGGTTGGAAATTTAATTGCCGACTTTGTGAAAGGCAAACAGATGAATACTTACCCCGATGGTATCAGGCAAGGAATTGTTATTCATCGAGAGATCGATTATTTTACAGATAATCATCCTCTAAATATTAAAACAAAATCTATATTCAGTAATTTAGTTGGAAAATACAGCGGATCATTTCTTGATGTTAGTTTCGATTATTTTTTAGCTAATGACGCTGATCGTATACCTTCAATGGGCTGGCAATTTTTCGCTGATCGTTGTTACAAAGCAATAGAAAGAAAAGCATCTGTTTTGCCAACCACTTTTTGCAGTTTATTCATGTACATGAAAAGTGAAAACTGGTTCAATAGTTACCAGCATAAATGGATGATAGAACGCAGCTTCAAAAGATTACAACGTAGAGCCAAGTTCCTAACGGATGATATTAATGTATTCCCTGTTTTCGATAAAAATTTAACACTGCTTCAAAATTGCTATGATAATTTCTTCCCTGAGCTAGAAAAGTATGTTCATAATTTTTTAAATGTTCATTAAAAAAATTAATCTTAATACTTGTATAATGCCCATCACGATCGCAACGCAAATATACAAGTTACCACGCTTTTTGTAATCAGCTTTCTCTTGTTCTGTAGCGGGCATTGCGACAGATAAATTTCCGATTTCAAGTTTTTTTTGATAAAGCGTTGTACTTTTACCTTTCATCAATACGCCCCATACAATAATAATAATAGGTCCTAATAAGGAAAAGAAAATACCTCCTATCAACGCTACAATAAAAAATATAATTAAATTTAATTGCGCTTTAGGTGAATAATCAGCATAACTTAAAATTTTACGAGCTTCTTGTTCATCTACGATCTCTTTTTTATCGGCCTCACGGTACATTTTGTTACCGATCGGCTCTATTGGAGGAATAACCAATTTTCTATAAATTTCATAGTTTCGAGTTACTTTTTTCTCCTCTTTAGGGCGAATATAAGGCGGCGGAGTAACAGCTTTTATTGGTGTTACATTGCTTGATGGCAAAGAAGATATTATTGTATTGAGCTGATTCTGAATATAGATTTTCGCTTCTTCATTTTTTTGTATATTTGGATTTGAAGTTACAGAGCGTTTATTAGTTTTTTCTAATACATCTATAACACTTGTTGTATCAGCTTCAATACCATCATACTCGCTTTTTTCATTTTGGTTATAAGTTACTTTTTTTTGTGTTATTTCTTTATAAGATTTTACACCTTCATTATATATTTTTTTTATATTATGCCTGTCTCCATAATATCTTACATAATTTTCACCATAGTTTTTCTTATAATTATA
>CALYRA010000274.1 GCA_945292135.1 uncultured Dysgonomonas sp. | reverse complement strand
CGAGCGTCCGTATTTTGTAGAACAATTTAAAAAAGAAATACCCGAATATGATCTTCGCCATAGAGTAAAGGCAGGGCTTACCGGTTTAGCTCAGATACAAGGAAAATATAATACTACGGTAAGAGATAAATTAAAATATGATTTATTATACATCAATGGTTATTCCACTGCCCTTGATATAAAATTAATTATGCAGACACTTAATATTTTATTGAGAAAAAGTAGTACGGAAGGTTTAAAGGCACATAAAGATATTGACAACGAAATCAAAGAATTATATAGAGATTAAGATAAAATGAACAAATTTCAGGATTTAATTACAAGACGACGTAGTATACGTAAATTTACGGATGAATTACTTAAACCGGAAGAAGTAGAGTTACTATTAAAAGCAGCACTTAAATCTCCTTCTTCGAAAAGTAAAAATCCTTGGCAATTTATTGTAGTAGAAGATAAAGAACAACTTATCAAATTATCTAAATGCAAAGCGGCAGGAAGTAAACCTATTGAAAATTGCGTATTGGGTATTATTGTCCTTGCAGATCCATTAACCAGTAATGTTTGGATAGAAGACAGTTCTATAGCATCAATAATGATTCAACTGCAAGCCGAAGATCTTGGATTAGGAAGTTGTTGGATTCAAATCAGAGAACGTTTTACACCCGACAATGAATCGGCAAGTGAATATATTAAAGATATGTTTGATATACCATTACAGTTAGAAGTATTATCCGTGATTGCTATTGGGCATAAGAATCAAGAACGACCTCCTTTTGATGAAGAAAAATTGCAATGGGAAAAAGTGCATATTGGTAAATACTAAATAGTTATGGCTACTGCTAACTCTCGAAATGATAAGTTATCGTTTGGTATAATAATACTTATTTTTGGACTATTATATTTATTTGATAAATTGGGATTTTTATCCCAATTACCATTTAAATATGATTTTATTAGTGTCAATAGTTGCTTCTTTATCGGTGTAATTGTTTTTGTATGCACTCAACCCAAAAGAGTCCTTATTTGGATATTACTTGGCGTCGGATTATTGCTAAATGCCAATCACTTATTTTCATGGATTGGTGAATATTCGAAATTTATAATTCCCATCGTAGCAATTATTGCAGGTATAGCATTAATCTTGTCTCACAGAAAATGAAAATTGTATTTATAGGCGCCGGAAATGTGGCTACTAATCTGGCTATGCAATTATACAATCCATCGTGTAATATTGCTCAGATTTATAGCAGAACAATTGAATCAGCAGAGAATTTAGCTAAAAAAGTAAATGCGTCCTATACAAATGATATTAACTTAGTTATAACAAACGCTGATTTGTATATCTTTTCTGTTAAAGATTCTATATTAGAAGATTTATTATCCCGGCTACCTGCAAATAAGGGAATTTGGATACATACCGCAGGGAGTATATCTATTAATATTTTTGAGAAATATTCACTTAGATATGGAGTAATATACCCTTTCCAAACTTTTAGTAAAAATATAAAAGCCGATTGGAAAAATATTCCTGTATTTATCGAAGCATCTGACAATGACACTTTAAAAGAAATAAGAGATATAGCTTGTTCTCTATCAGATAATGTTAGAGAATTATCATCCGAAAAACGTAAATATATACATCTGACAGGTGTATTTGCTTGTAATTTCACTAATTATATGTATACAATATCAGCTGAAATACTAAAAAAAGTCGGATTAGAATTCGACATAACTTTACCTTTAATAGATGAAACATGTAATAAAGTACATATACTTTCACCTTTCGAAGCTCAAACAGGCCCCGCGATACGTTTTGATGAAAATGTAATAAACAAGCATTTGCAACTGATAGATGATGAAAAGACAAGAGAAATATATCGCCTTATAAGTGAAGGGATATATGAAATTCACAAAAACAAAAACTTATGAGTTCAATAAATTACGACCTGACTAAAATAAAAGCCTTTATTTTTGATGTAGATGGAGTATTGTCTACTGATTGTATACCTTTATCCACTGATGGTGAACCGATGAGAATGATAAATATTAAGGATGGATATGCCATTCATCAGGCTAATAGCTTAGGATATGGAATAGCAATAATTACCGGAGGCGATACTCAAGCTATATATAAACGTTTTGAAAAACTTGGAGTAAAACATATATACATGAAGTCCCGAATAAAAGTAAATGATTTCAATGACTATTTGGAAAAAACAGGTTACAAATTGGATGAAATAGTGTATATAGGTGATGATATACCTGACTATCCCGTAATGAAATTAGTAGGTTTACCCGTTGCTCCCGCTGACGCTGCGTCCGAAATAAAAAGTATTGCCAAGTACATTTCACACAAAAGAGGAGGTGAAGGCGTCGCTCGAGATGTTATCGAACAAGTACTAAAAGCTCAGCATAATTGGATGAATACAGAAGCTTTCGGCTGGTAAATCGCTCTATCCTTTTATTATAGGATAATATTTATCCCAATTATTATACAAAGCTTCCATTGATGGCAAAACAATATTTGCTCCCGCATCCGACAAAGATTTCTCGGATAATGGTCCTGTGTTAATAGCTATTGTAAATATGCCTGCTGCTTTAGCCGCTTCGATTCCCCTTGGGGCATTCTCCACAACTATTGCTTGATTTGGGCGTAAATTTCCAGCTTTTTCCAGCCCCATAAGGTAAGGTTCAGGATTTGGTTTTCCTTTTTTAACATCATGAGCCGTAACCATTTTTTCACGTGAAAATAATCCGGGAAAATTATGTTCGATTTTATCTATTAATGATCTTTGCCCGGAACCTGTTACAACCAAAGTTTCCAGTCCTTGGCTATGTACTTTTTTTACGAAGTCATAAGAAAAAGGAATTAAACTATTATCATTATACTGTTTGAATAAATCGGTCTTTCGTTTATATATTATTTCTTTTTCCTCATCTGTCGCATCACGCCCTTTTTCTCGATTGAATAAATGGTCAATTGTACTACGTCCGACCATACCTTCATATTCATAAAATTCTTCCGGAGTAGTTTTTATACCAAATTCGGACATTGTTTCGTGCCATGATTTAGAATGCCATTTCATCGAATCATACAATACTCCGTCCATATCAAATAAGACTGCTTTCAAATCAAATCTAGTATAATTATGAGACTTCAAATAGTCTTCAAAAATTTCTTTCATTATTTCTTTCTTTATTTATGATACAAATATAAATCTTTCATCTTTATATTTATAATTATATTATTCTTTCAAATCTATAAAAACTAACATTTACAATAAAACACCTTGGAAAGCTAAAAAATCAATCTTTTTATTTGTTATTATAGAAAAATAAAATAACTTTGTAACTACTAAAGCAAAATAATTACATTTTGATTTTAATTATGAACCCTAACAGTATTCTCTTTAGTCTCATTATTTTACTCTGGAACAAATT
>CALYRA010000273.1 GCA_945292135.1 uncultured Dysgonomonas sp. | reverse complement strand
AATAATAAATGGAGATCGGATTGTAACAATATCGGTAGAAGGAAATAATTACAAGAAAGTAGAATCGCAAATCACTATCATAGATAATGAAATTCCGGCATTAAAAGTATCAAGTTCTAAAATGTCAGTTACCGATGATGATGAATTTATAGTAACAGTCGAAAGTGAAATTGCATATAAGTCAGATATCGTTCTGAATATTTCCGCAGATCAAGCAAATAGATGGATCGTGCCGGCTGAAGTTGTTTTACCAAAAGGAAATAAAGCGGTAAGCTTTACGGTAAAAGTTAAGAATAATAGAAAACCCGAATCTACGGTAATCGGATTTATTACGGTACGCGGCGAATCTATAATTGGAGGTAAGGTCGCAATAGAAATTAAAAGTTCAAACGTTCCTCAATTCAAACTCGAAATTTATCCTGATACCATTTCAGAAGGTGATGGAGCTTATGCAGGTACGGCAATCATAACCCGCTTAGACAAAAATGAAATTAATGCTACGATTAGTATTAGCGCAGATGTAAAAGACGCCCTTATTTTACCCAAAACGATAAATTTTCCCGCAGGAGTAAAATCCAAAAAATTCAACATTGGAGTTGTTGATAATGATATCGTAGAACCAACAAGGGAAGTTAAAATAAAGGCGGTTGTTTATATTGCGGAGTGTTCTTGCGAGGCGAAGATATCAGAAAGCGAGCAAATTAAATCAGTCTTCATTTTAGACAATGATGGTCAATCGCTTAAAGTATCGGCTGAGCCTACGACAGTAAAAGCGGGGGTAGTAAATGCCACAAAATTAACAATTTCTCGGAATGTTACAGAGCTGTCCGAAGCATTAACCGTTAATTTGAAAAGCGATGTTCCAACCGTTGTTGATATGCCGGAACAAATAGTTATACCAATGGGGCAAAAATCTGTAACTGTAAATATCAATACCAAAATAGACCCCAATTTAAAAGGAGATCAAACAATAAGAATACAGGCATCAGCAAAAAATTATACCGATGGATTCGTTTGGATACTTGTATCTGATCAAAAAAATCCTGACGCTGATATTACTGGTATAGAAATAGATACAGACTATAAAGGAGGAGGGGTTGCTAAAATAAATACTATTATTAAAAATCAAGGATTTGCTTTACTTCCTAAAAACATGAAAGTAGATTATTATTTATCTAAAAATAAATCAGTTTTAGGCGCTATACTCCTTGGGAACAAGTTCACTAATGAGAAAATTGAAGTCGGATCAAGCATTACATTCAGTTCGGAAATTACACTTCCCGAGAGTGCAGGTAAATATTATTTGATAGTGGTTATAAATGCTGAAAAGACAATAAAAGAATTAGATTATAAAAATAATGAAAAATCAATAGAGTTAACGCTTAACCCGACCTATGCAGCGCAGGTAAGCGTTGATAAAAGCGTTTATAAACAAGGCGAATCTGTGATAATTAAAGGTAGCGCAATACCGATTTCCCGGAATGCGACTTTAGTTCAAAAAGAAGTAGAAATATCTATAACTTCGAACAACTTCACTCGTAAAGAGAAAGTTACAACAGATCCGAATGGTGATTTTGTTTATACATTTGTTCCTATAAACAACGAAAACGGTTATTTTACAGTAGGAGCAGGGTACCCGGGCGTATCGGAAGAAGTTCAAGCTAATTTTAATATTTTAGGATTTGATTGGGTAGATAAAGTTGACTATCTGAAATGGGATCTAGTAGAAAACGAGCCTCAATATAAAACTCTGAAATTGAGGAATAAAACATTAGAAACCCTTTCAAATATACGTTTGGAAATGCCAAGCGACTATAAAATAATAGTAAAATCAGAACCGATAACTCTGGCAGCCGGCGAGGAAGGTATTTTGAAATATAATCTAACTGCAAAAAAAGTTTCACCATTATTGGAATATGAGACTATACCATTTTCTATAGTATCGGACGAAGGCGCATCGAGAAGCATGCAAGCATTCTTTTACAGTAGTTCTCAATTAGCCCAATTGGTTACCACTCCTGCAAGTATTAACACCACTATGGTGAAAGGTGAATCTCGTTATTACGAATTTGATCTCATAAATAGAAGTGCAATAGAGGCAAAGAAAGTAAAAATAAATCTTCCTTTGGGTATAGAATGGATGAAACTAAGTAGTCCTAAAGAAATTGCAAGTATACCAGCAAATGATACGGTTAAAGTAATATTATTACTCAAGCCAACAGATAAGGAGCAGTTAAATGTACCAATATCAGGGTCGATAGGCGTTAGTGTTGAAAATGGTCAAGGATTAAATATACCATTTCGTTTCGAAACCGTTTCAACCAAAACCGGTAAGTTAAGCATTGATGCTATTGATGAATATACTTTGAATACATTATCCGCGCCTCATGTGGGAGGTGCTAAGGTTGTTGTTCGTCATCCTTTTAGTGGAAAAATAATGGCTGAAGGTCTTACCGAAAAAGATGGTCTTTTCATAACAGATGACTTACCGGCTGGATTTTATACTGTAACTGTTTCAGCAACGAAGCACGATACATATCAAAATAACATAGAAGTAGATCCCGGAAGAACTAAATCTGTAAGCGCATTTATGCCTTATCAAGCGGTAAGTATTGATTGGAATGTAAAACCAACTGAAATTGAAGATGAATATCAGGCTGATATCGTTGTTGACTTTGAAACCAATGTGCCTAAGCCTGTCGTAGTAATGAGCTTAACCGAACAGGTACCTGAATTGAATCCTGGGGATTGTTTTATAACTAATGTATTATTAGTTAATCATGGATTGATTCAAGCTCAAAATATTCAAATAAATACTCCTTCACGTGATGGTTATACATTTGAATTAATGACAAACCTAATTGAAAAACTACCGGCGAAAGCGTCAATATATGTACCAATGAAAGTATGTAGAATTGCAAACGGAGGTTCCGGTTCGGGTGGAGGTTCTGGTTCGGGTGGAGGTTCTGGTTCAGGTGGAGGTTCTGGTTCGAATGGAGGTTCCGATTCGAATGGAGGTTCCGGTTCGGGTGGAGATTCTGGTTCGAATGGAGGTTCCGGTTCGGGTGGAGGTTCTGATCCAGGTGATGGTTCTGATCCAGGTGATGATTCCGATCCAGACAAATATAAGAAATGTACTATAACAATTGTTACAGGATCATATGAATATATATGTGATAAAAATATTGGGCAATGGATCTTGATATATACTGGATCTATATTCAGCATAACTTTTCCATGTCCTGATCCTATAATATATATTCCTGGACATAATTCTGAACATAATCCTGAACAACGTCCTGGTCATAGCCATGGTCCAGATATTATATTTCCACCTATTTTAACTACGGAAGTAGATTGTACTAAAGAAGATAAATGTCTAAACGATTTTTTTAATACAGCATGTCAAGGTATTCGAGCTTTTACTGGGAAACCTTCAATTTCGAGTTTAAAAGATGCATGGGATT
>CALYRA010000272.1 GCA_945292135.1 uncultured Dysgonomonas sp. | reverse complement strand
ATAAAGATATAAAAACAGGAGAATTAAAAAAACACATATTTGATAGTACTGAAAAAAACAACCAACAACAGGTAAAAGGATTTAAAGTCAAAGATTTTTATGAAGCAGGTGCAGTCAAAGGATTTGGATCAATTATACAAAATATGAAGGTTAAAGAACAAGTTCAAGTATGTATACCATATAATCTTGCTTATGGAGAATATAATAATTACGATAATTATGGTACATTAATAATACCCGGACATACAACTTTGTTCTTTAAGATATTATTATTAAAAATATATCCGATAAATCCAAATGAATATCCGGATGTAGAAACCGGGCAATAAAATATATTAATCAATCAAATTTATAAAAGCCATCTATATTAATTATAGATGGCTTTTATCTTATGAAATAAAAAAGATTAATCTTTATTCGCCCCTGCTATAATTCGGAGCTTCACTGGTTATTGTCACATCATGTGGATGACTTTCACTTACTCCTGCATTTGTGATACGTGTGAATTTTGCATGATGTAAAGCATTTATATCCTTTGCTCCGCAATATCCCATTCCGGCGCGCAATCCACCCAACATTTGATATACAACTTCATACAATGAACCTTTATATGGTACGCGAGCTGCGATTCCTTCCGGAACGAGTTTCTTTATATCCGCTTCCATGTCTTGGAAATAACGATCTTTAGAGCCTTTTTCCATAGCTTCTAACGACCCCATTCCTCTGTATGATTTAAATTTACGTCCGTTAAATATAATAGTTTCACCCGGAGATTCCTCTACTCCTGCGAATAATGAACCCATCATTACAGAATATCCTCCTGCCGCTAAAGCCTTGACAATATCTCCCGAATAGCGTAAACCTCCATCAGCTATCAACGGGACGCCGGAACCTTCCAAAGCTTTCGCCACATCATATATAGCTGACAGTTGCGGGACTCCTACCCCGGCAACGACACGTGTCGTACAGATAGAACCGGGACCGATACCAACTTTTACAGCGTCAGCGCCTGCATCTACCAAATACTTGGCTGCATCTCCTGTCGCAATATTACCTACTACAACATCAATCTGAGGGTACATATTTTTTACCTCCCTCAACATTCCAACAACGCCTTTCGAGTGTCCATGCGCAGTGTCGATAACAATGGCATCTACTCCTGCAGTTACTAACGCTTCTACACGTTTCATTGTGTCCGAGGTAACGCCAACTCCTGCGGCTACACGCAAACGCCCTGTTTCATCCTTACAAGCGAAAGGTTTATCCTTAGCTTTAGTTATATCTTTATAGGTAACAAGTCCAACCAAACGGTTATCTGCATCTACAACAGGAAGTTTTTCAATCTTATACTGTTGCAAGATATCCGCTGCGGATTCCAAATCGGTAGATTGACGGGTCGTTATCAATCTTTCCTTAGTCATTACATCGTCTATTAATTTATTAGTATCACGTTGAAAACGTAAATCACGATTGGTCACGATTCCGACAAGACGATTTTCAGTATCCACAACAGGAATACCTCCGATTTTGTATTCAGCCATCATAGCCAAAGCATGTCCGACTGTCTTGTCTCGTAAAATACTTACGGGATTGGATATCATCCCATTTTCAGCTCTTTTCACAAATTTAACCTGCTGAGCTTGCTGCTCAATAGTACTATTTTTATGAATAACGCCAATACCGCCTTCGCGAGCAATCGCAATCGCAAGCTTAGCTTCTGTAACCGTATCCATTGCCGCCGATACAAATGGAATATTTAATTTTATGTTACGTGAAAAAAAAGTAGTTAAATTAACTTCTCGAGGTAATACTTCTGAATAGGCTGGGATTAAAAGGACGTCGTCAAAAGTTAAACCGTCCATAAAAACTTTATCTGCAATAAATGACATAGAAATTATGCTTTTGAATTTTATTGCATGTAAATATACAGATTTTTACCAAAACTGATTGTCCTTTAATAAAAAAATATTTTGATTTTTATATTATTAAAGTCTAAGACTACATTTTTCTTGGTATTCAATCAAAGAAAGATAAAAACGAATTGGTTTTAATTATTTTATTTCCGAATTAAACGTATTAATTCACCTACCCAAAATACGAGGGATGTCCCTAAAATTATTTTAGTCCAATCGTTAATTGTCAAAGGCATTGTACGAAAAACCTCACCGCCAAATGTTACAATTATAATTTGTCCGAAAAGAATAACCAAGGCAACAATTTCAAATCCAAAACTTTTACTCAAACCGGCAAAAGCCGATTTACCTGTCAGAAAAGCTTTTGCGTTGAAAAGGTTCCAAAACTGAAACATTACAAATACAGTAAAGAAATAAGACAAGAAATATCCTTCACGTTTTTGGGGTATAATATAATCAAAGAATGAATTTAAATGATCCGCATCTGAGAAATATATCATCATGCCAATGAGAATGATGACAAAAATAACTCCTATAATCAAAATCCATCTTGCCATAAGATGAGTAACAATAAATGCGTTGCTGCTTCTTGGCTTATCATTCATTACGTTCGGATTAGGAGGAAGGGAAGCCAAAGCTCCTGCCGCAAATGTATCCATTATCAGATTTACCCACAACATTTGAGTTACCGTAAGCGGTAAGGTATGCCCTAACAAAGATCCTAAAAATACAACAAGTAAAGCAGCTACGTTTATAGTTAGTTGAAATAAGAGAAAACGTTGAATATTTTGATATAAAGAACGTCCCCACATAACAGCCGTAGCAATGCTGCTAAATGAATCATCAATAAGGGTAATATCGCTGGCTTCTTTTGCCACAGATGTTCCGCTACCCATAGAAAGACCGACATCCGCATAGTTCAAAGCCGGAGCATCATTTGTCCCGTCGCCTGTGACTGCTACCACTTCGTCCTGCTTTTTAAGAAGATATACAAGCCTTTGTTTATCGGTAGGACGTGCGCGGCACATTATTTTCAATTCTTTTATTCGTTTCGATGCTTCTTCATCTGTTAGGTTTTCAAAATCAATTCCCGATATTATATGTTGATCATTATCAGTATCATCATTCCAAATATGTATCTGACGACCAATTTCTTTTGCCGTATTGTAAGTATCACCCGTTACTATCTTAACTTTAATGCCGGCTTCTAAACACTTTTCGACAGCTGCTGGAACATCCGTACGCACGGGATCCGAGATAGCAACAATACCTAAAAATACAAGATCATTATCGGCAATAGCATCCGAAATATCGCCACTTCTTTGATCTAATACTTTGTATGCAAAGCCAAGCGTACGCATGGCTTGATTCTGATACTTCAACAATTGAGAATTAATAGTCGTTATATATTTTTCAATTTGTTCTTCACTTACTACATTCTTTATTGTCGAACATTTAGATAATATTACTTCGGGAGCGCCTTTAACAAAAACTACTTCCTTGCCCTCTAATGCGTGCGATTTTATAATTGTAGCCATGTATTTTCTTTCGGTCGA
>CALYRA010000271.1 GCA_945292135.1 uncultured Dysgonomonas sp. | reverse complement strand
CGTAAATATTCTCAAAATATACCGAATGTTTACTTGGCATAACATGTACTTCAATATCCTTGGAACGCAGATCATCGACGACTTTCATTTCAGACTCTCCAAGAGCAGTCACTAAAATATAATTTATATCATTGAAATGACGTATGGCATGTGTAAAATAAAATGATGTGCCTCCGGGCATATAAACTGTATTTTTAGGAGTAACGACTTTATCCAAAGTAATATGTCCTATACAGCAAAGATCGTATTTATTACGCATTATTCTATTAGATTATTTTTTAGAGTGCAAAAGTAATCATTTTAGTCGATTAAACCTTCTATCAGTTTTGTATAGAGTATCTTATTTTTCGCATCTATACTTTTAATAAACTCTTCAGTAGCTGGAATCAGGTATTCTCTATCTTCATTTTTTATAATAAAAAGCGTATTGATTGTTGCTTCATCAATATTTTCAATCGTTCCAAGTATACCGCTTTTTTCATCAATGACTGTAAAACCTATAAAGAATTGCCATGAATATTGTAAGTCATCGTTGGTTTCTTCTTCAAAATAAGAACGGGGAAAATATACATCCAATCCGCTAAATTTTTGAGCTTTATCTTCTGTATCTATGTCTGTAAAAGTAATAAGCGCGGTTTCTTTACCTTTAAATCTGTATTCTTTAATAAAGAATGGGACGAAAATACCATCCACACAACAAATTAAGTAAGGACAGTCAACACGATCAAAAACATCATTATCAAAAGCAAAAGCAATTTCACCTTTAATGCTATGAGGTTTTATTAATTTTCCTATCTTGAAAACGTCGCTTTCCTTAATCATTATGAATCGAATAAATTTTTATTTCTTTTTTTGATTTTTCTTATTACGCTGTACTTGATTCATTTCCTTCATATCAGGAAGTTTGATATCCGAATCCCGTAGATCAACCTTTTTATTGGATAATTCATAAAGATCACAAAAAATTTTTTTTTCGTTCACTTCTTTGTTCCATTGCATATATGATTTTTTCATATGAGTCAGGATCAACCATAACAATTGTTCTCTCTCTTTCTCATCAGTTATTTCAGATTCGGAAAGAATATTAATCATCTTCTCAAGGTTCTTGCCATAATGACGATATTTCATTGTGGCATGGCTATATTCCAACTTTGGCGGCTTTGAAAAAAGATCTTCCTTTTTTATTATCTCATAAGGATAATCGATATCTAAATTGAAGTCCGACATTATAGCCAAGTGATCCCATAAGATATGTTTAAAATCATTCACGTCACGAAGGTGCGGAAAAAGATTTCCCATTACATTAATAACTGAGTTAGCGCATTTCGTACGTTCATCCCGATCTTTTATCATTATACAATAATCGACCATATTTTGAATATTCCTTCCATATTCAGGAAGAGCCAATTTCTTTAATTGAGTGTTGTATTCCATATTTATTTTATAGAGTCTTCTTTTATTTCATACTTGTTTCTTTGGACGATGAAGGAGATAATAACTCTTTATATTGATTTGGATTGTCTAATATTTCCAGAGCTTTTTCCAATCCTTTGTCGTTTTTGAGCGCAATTATAAATTGTCCTTTTTGATAATAATACCTTTTTATGATTTCAGAATTTAGATGAGATATGATATCATTTTTGAAATTATCTAAATCTCTGTCTAAATTTGGTTTGAGTTTAGTTTCTAATGCTTTAAATTCTTCTGATGCGGTATTCATATATCCTTCAAATTCCATAACCTCTTTTAGTGAGTTCAGGCTTTTTTCGCTCATCCTATCATATTCGAAATCTTTGGATTTAACAAATTTTTTGAAGTCTTCATAATCTGCGTCCGTAATACTAAATTCGGCTGGTGAAGCGATATTTTTATGTTTTGATACCCATTCTGTCACCCAATCAAAAATTATGAATTGCTTTTCCAAATAATAAGAAATGGTTACTATTTTTTCTTCGGGCAATGCTACGTCCGGCGAAACGCCTCCTCCGTCACGAACAGGCCGACCTGCTTCCGTATAAAAAACAGTGGTCAGACTATCAGGGATGCGTCCTACGCTGCCATCCGCATTGCGGTGCGAATAATCTATTGCTTGTACACATCTTCCGCTTGGTATATAATATTTGGAGGTGGTGACTTTGAAACTATTACCGTATGGTAATTCCCTTGGCGATTGAACTAAACCTTTCCCAAATGTACGTTCACCTATCAAAACAGCTCTATCCATATCTTGAAGAGAACCGGCGACAATCTCAGATGCAGATGCTGAGCCTCTGTTTACTAATACAACTAATGGTATATCAGCGTCTATAGGCTCTACGGTTGTACGGTATGTTCTATCCCATTGTTTTAATTTTCCTTTAGTGGTTAAAACAACTTTTCCTTTTGGCGTAAACATATTTACTATTTGAATGGCATCTTCCATTACGCCGCCACCATTGCCGCGAAGGTCGAATATCAAAGATGTTATTCCTTGTTTTTTTAATTCCTGAAAAGCATTTTTTACTTCATAAGCGCTTTTTCCGGTAAATGAATTCAAGTTAATATATCCGATCGATTTTCCTACTATACCATAATAAGGTACGGGATCCATAATTATCTTTTCTCGTTCTATTTTTAGAGTTAAAGGTTTTTTATATCCAAAACGTTCCACTTTGACAGAGATCGTAGTTCCCGGTTGTCCTTTTAGATTGGAGCTAACAAATTCAGTCAGCGCTTTTCCATAGTTTTCACCTTCAACTTTATTTGTTTTGGTCATATCACGACCATCAATTTCAAGAATGATATCTCCTGCTTTAACTCCGGCTTTTGCCGCGGGCTTTCCTTCGAAGGGTTCAGTAAATACGACTTTACCGTCTTTGTAAATTATACTTGAACCTATTCCTGCATATTCGCCCTTCGTCAGGGTATTAAATTCTTCAAGCTCTTGTTCGTCATAATATTCAGTATAAGGGTCTAAGCCTGCTAACATACTGTTTATACCTTCTTTTACCGTTTTTTTTATGTTGATCGAATCAACATAGAACATATCTAATTCGCGAAGTAGCGAATTGAATATATCAATGTTTTTATTTATTTCGAAGTAACGTTCTTGTGAAATGTTTTGTTCGTCCGGTTTTTGGATTTGAGCTTTTAAAAACGCAGTATTCAGTAACGTGAAAAAAGCGACAAGCATTAAAAATTTATTCTTCATTGAATATTGTTTGTATTTATTTTACACCTTCTAATTTGCAAAGGAAATACTTTTTATTGTTATATCCGATTTTAAAATAAGAAAAAACGTGAAAATCCTAAACAGTTGGCAGACTCATACCTGTTATTTTGCGATATAAGTCAAGGGCGTAAATATCGGTCATTCCCGACACAAAATCCAAAACCGCTAAAATGCGGGTATATAATGATTTGCTATTGACTTCATATTGTTCAGGTACACGACTTAATATCAGTTTTGAATAACAGGCTTCCGGATTTT
>CALYRA010000270.1 GCA_945292135.1 uncultured Dysgonomonas sp. | reverse complement strand
TGAGCTTGTATTGCTGCTATGTTTATGAGTGATAAAATAACAATTATAAAATATCTTTTCATAACCGATTTATAGTGTATCATTTTTTGCGTTTTTGCCTCCCTTTTTCTATGTTAGATTAAATATCTACTAATTTTAAAACTTCAATAACTGCTCCATCAAGAAATAGTTTTTTTCTTTCTTTTTTTAAGACCTCAACTTCTCCTTTATAAGTTTTTACTTTTTCTCCTGTTGGGATAATAAATTCAATTTCGATATCCCCAACTTGGATTTTCTTTAATCCTTCTTCTTTCGGTTGAAGGATAACCGTACGAATATCAACGGTATTGTATTCCGTATTCCCAATAAAGTCGGTTCCGAATAATACATAGTGGGGAGTGATATCCTGAGTATAAAAGTCCTTATTCAATGATGGATAATTTGCATCTACGATGTCCCCGACTTCAAATTTAGTATATAATCGGTATGTAAGCAATAATGTGTCATTAGTACCCACCCTATTTCGCGAAATTATTGTTCTGACAAATTCATCATCTCCGTCTATTTCTTCATCGAAAATATCTCCTTTGCCATTTAATGGTTGAGGAACTACTTCTATTTTGTGCGCAGGGGATTTATATTTTTTCCCATTTATTACTACCTCTGCTTCGGGAAGCGTTTGCTTACCTATTTTTACAGCCTGCATTGTATATATTTCGGCAATCGTATTTATCTTTTTTTCGACTTTTCCTTCTATCCTTATTATTTCAGATTTGGAATATATAGGCTGATCTAATAATTCAAAATTTTTAATCGTTCCGATATTCAATGTTTCGATGTCCTCAGGCATTAGGTGAGCACCCGATACAATATATTTTGCTCTAAATGTTTCTCCAAATCTTATTTTTTTAGGAGCTTCGATTTCAAGCTTAATTTCCTGCGCTATTCCGAAGGATGCTGTCAGGGATAATATTATAAATATTACAGAACGTAATATTGCATTGCTTTTTATCATAAATTCATATTACCAGTCTTTATTTTGTTTTCTATTTTGCGCATTCATTTTTTTACGCTCATCGGCTTTTTGTTGTTGCACCCGAGCTTGGGTCTCTTTTTCATCCTGTTCAATCGCGTTTAGTATCTGTTCAATATTTTGCTGCGACATCTGATTGTTTTGTTGTTGCTGCTTTTGCTGTTCATCTTGCTTTTGCTGTTCGTCCTTCTTTTGTTGTTCGTCTTGCTTTTGCTGTTCGTCTTGCTTTTGCTGTTCGTCTTTTTGTTGTTTTTGATTCTGGTTATTTTGATTATTTTGATTGTTATCTTTCTGATCTTTAATCATTTTCTGTACTGTAGCCAAGTTATAACGTGCTTCCTCGTCTGTCGGATTTAGACGTAAAGCGTTTTTATATGCGTCCATTGATTTATTTAAATCTTCCAAGCGCGGCAATTTTTCCGGTTGTTCGGGTTGTTGCTGAACGCCTTGTTGTTGATTGCCTTGTTGCTGAGACATATCTTTTGGCTGAGTTTTCCGAATAGCTTTATTCAAATACGAATTCCCTATATTACTCCATGCTCCACTTTGTTTTGAAGGATTTGATTCCATTGTCTGATAATTGGAGTATTCTTTTATCGCTTCATCCCAACGTCCCTGACGATAATAGGTATTGCCTAGATTATAGAAAGCTTCTTTCGATTTATCTTCTTCTTTGATTTCGTTATTCTTAGAGTTTGCATACAATTCAATAGCCGATTTATATTTTTCTTCGGCTGCGCCATATTTTTGTTCTCTATAATTTGTATCACCTTTATGTGTTTCCTTTCTTACATTACGTTGAGCCGAAAGACCCAAAACTATCAACATTAATAAGGATATAAATATTATTCTTTTCATAAAAGTTTGTCTCAATGTTATTTAAATAACCTTACATTTTTGAATAATCTATTTTTCTTGTCAAATACGCATACTTCTACAAATAGAAGAACAAGCATCGCCCACGCAAACCAATAGTATTTTTCGTCATATTCGGAGTAGACCACTCCATCTACTTCTCCTTTCTCGAGTTTATCCAATTCTGCTTGCAAGCTTTTGAATGCACTATTGGAATTATCGGCATGAACATATAATCCGCGACCTGCTTCTGCGATTTTTCGACACATTTCTTCATTCAATTTGGTCACGACTGGCTTATTTTCATTGTCACGCTTTACATCATTGGCGTTTCGGCCTATTGGTATCAACGCTCCTTTGTCTGTCCCTATACCAACTACATTGATATGTATTCCTTTGTCGGCTGCGCGTGCGGCTGCTTCTTCAGCCCCTCCTTCATGGCTTTCTCCGTCTGTTATAAGTATTATAGCCTTATCTATGTTTTCATCACTCGAAAAACAATTCATACTTATATCAATTGCGCTACCGATGACTGTTCCTTGAACGGGAACTAAACTAGGGTCAAGGGATTCAAGAAATAATTTTGCCGACATATTATCGGCAGTCAAAGGCATTTGTACAAAAGCTTCGCCTGCGAAAACGACTAATCCGACTTTGTCGTCGCGCCGCTCATTGATAATACGGGATAAT
Organism: uncultured Dysgonomonas sp.; assembly: GCA_945292135.1. Lineage (GTDB taxonomy): Bacteria > Bacteroidota > Bacteroidia > Bacteroidales > Dysgonomonadaceae > Dysgonomonas. The sequence continues at coordinate 913 of CALYRA010000270.1, read as the reverse complement.
ATTTGTTTTGCTTTTTCAAGACGATTCGGTTTAATATCTTCTGCCATCATCGAGTTGGAAACGTCCATAGCAATAACAAGTTCAATCCCTTTTCGTTCAATCATTTCGGGCTTTGTTCCAAATTGTGGACGCGCGAGAACTATAATTCCAAAACATAATACGGCTATTATCAACCAAAATTTCAAGTATGACCTTTTAAGCGATAATTCGGGCATCATTCGTTTAACTAATGATAAATCTCCCAATTTCAATACAGATTTTTTCTTCGCCAGATTGAGCATTATAAATCCGACGATAAAAACGGGTATAAGAAAAAATAAATATAAATATTCGGGATTTGCAAATCTAAACATAATCTTATAAATTATCTGTTACCTGTATGTATCAAATTGAAACAAAAAATCAGTTATGGTATACTACGGAATAATGTCCGACGCAGTATAAGTTCTAATCCGATAAGACAAAATGCCGCAAGCGCAAAAGGAAAATACAATTCCTTACGGCGTGTTACGATATTCGTACTTATGTTGTATGTTTCCATTTGATCTATCTGGTCGTAAACTTCTTTTAATTTCTGATTGTTGTTGGCTTCAAAGAACTGCCCATTCGTAGTTTCCGCTATCTTTTTCAATGTACCTTCGTCCATATCAAATTCCTGATAATAGGTGCGTCCTGTATAGGGGTCGCGAATGGGAGCCGCTCCTTTAGATCCTATCGCAATGGTGTATACTTTGATATTGTATGACGCGGCTAATTCCGCTGCTGTCTGAGGCGCGATCTGTCCGGCATTGTTAGCTCCGTCTGTCAATAGAATAACTACTCTGGATTTGGACTGACTATCCTTCAAACGGTTTACACAATTGGCTAAACCTAATCCTATCGCTGTTCCATCTTCTACCAACCCGAATTTAAC
>CALYRA010000269.1 GCA_945292135.1 uncultured Dysgonomonas sp. | reverse complement strand
TTGTCAACATTCGCCATTATTTGAGATAATGATTTTCTTTCGGGACATTTATCATCTTCACGCCCGACAATATAAAACGCGCTATCGACCATTAGGGCTGTATCGCGAAGCATCGTAATTCCTGATTTTTCGGTAAGCCAATCTATTTTATTATAATTCTTTTCTTCCGCTAATTTTATATATTCATGGTTTCCTGTAGATCCATAGACTCCATAAGGGGCTTTAAGACGTTTGAATTCTTCTTGCATATTTTGATTCGCGACCGATTTTAAGTCATAATCTATAATATCGCCGACGAGTAAAATTAAATCAGGTTTCTGTTCCATTATATGGTCAACATACCTGTTGAGTATCTTTTTATTGATTAGCAGTCCTACATGAACATCCGAAACCATTACAATACGCAGATTGTCAATTTTTGATTTTTTATCGACTTCTAAATTCCTTTCGGTAATCACTGGATGCCTAAAATTGTAGTTGCCATACACCATTAAGCATAGAACAAAGGCAATAACCGTGAAGAAATATCCGAGACGTAATTTCTTAGATTCTAAGTCTAATTTCTTTCGGAATAATCGAAAAACCTTTTTATTTACAAATCGCAAAAGATCATATCCTAACAAAAACGATGCGATAAATGCTATAAATATAACCCATGAAGTACCAAACCACATTATATCGGCCAGCGTCACAGCGGGTAAGTAATCGGTAGCAAAAAATCCGATTAAATATACTGTCAATTCTAAAACGAAAAATAATATATAAGGGATACGTATGTATTTACGATTGGGCAAAATTTTCCAACCCCACCAAAATACATATATATTTACTAATAATTGAACAAATATAGTTTTGAAAAAAACTCTCATTTATTATCTTTCCCTTTCAATGTTATGACGACATATTCAGACTGCGTACCTATACGAAATTTGCCTCCCCATATACCTATACCCGACGATACTATAACATGCGTGTCGCCTTTTTGTTTATAACCGTGACTAACTTCATAAATAGCGTCTGTCACCAAAGATATAGGCCAAACCTGACCTCTATGCGTATGTCCGGAAAATTGCAGATCGATTCCATTGTTCTCCGCATCTTCCAAATGAAAGGGTTGATGGTCAAGTAGTATAATAGGTTTTGTCTTGTCTAAACCTTCGGTCAGTTGTTCTAAAGATTTACGCTTAGGATTCATTTTATCGTCACGACCTATAATATAAAACGTACTGTCAATTTCCGCCACCATATCTTTTAAAAGGTTTACTCCTGTTTGTTTTATGAAGTTCATACTTTCTGAAGAACCGCTTAAATATTCATGATTTCCCAGACAAGCATATATTCCCAAAGGGGCTTTTATTTTATGAAAACTTGAAGCTACATCGTCCGCAATCAATGGTCTGACGCTACTATCTATTATATCGCCACCTATAATAACAATATCGGGATTTTCATTATTTATCTTTTCTATCCATCCTTCAAATTCTTTCTTCCCGATACCATATCCTAAATGTAAATCACTAATAGCTACTATTTTGAGAGAATCTCTATGGCTTAATGTTTTTGACAATTGAATAGGTACATCTACCCTGACTTTCCAAGTATATTTCAGGTATCCGCATATCATCAGCATTGTTATAAACCCGACCATGAATGTCAAACCTACCCAATTATCCTTCGTATAACGCGTAATGGCATCGCTTGGCATAAAATGCAAAAAACGATTGGAAACCCCGATTAAGTCGTTTACTAAAAAAAATATAAAGAAATAAAGCATTATAAACAACCACGAAGTGCCGACGGTATATAAAAAACGGGTCAGTCCAATAGGCATAGAATTTCCAAACAGAAAAACTACAAAGAATGAAAATACGGCAATTACCGCAAATGATACTATACTAATTCTCCCTACAAGATTGGGAGGCATAGCTACCCACAAATGATGAAATACATAATAATTGCCTAATAAGTACAATAGTACAATAATAACATAGCTCATTGATTTCATTGTTAAAAATTTCAGAAAGTAAAGATAAATATTCTAATTATTTTTATGTATCGAAAACAAAAAGAGTTGCGAATTTAAAATACTATTGTATATTTATTGAGCATTTTAATCGTATTCCGAATTATCTTCTATCGTCTAAAGCAATCAGTATATAGTAAATTAGTGTCGCAAGTGAACCGACAGCGGCAACTACATAAGTATAGGCAGCGGATTTTAAAGCGTCTTTAGCCATTGGATAGTTGTAAGAATTCGTTATCCCTGCTGAATTGAGCCATGTCAATGCTCTCGCGCTGGCGTTTATTTCTACCGGTAATGTAACGAAACTAAATATTGTGGTCAAGGCAAATAGTCCTATACCAATCCATAACGGAAGTATAGAAAAATTTATTAAAAAAATACCTGCTATTAAAATCCAATTTACCCATTTTGAAGCGAAAGAAACAAAAGGCACCAAAGCCGAACGCATTTTTAACGGTCCATAAGCGTAAGCATGTTGAACAGCGTGCCCACATTCATGAGCGGCAACAGCGGCTGCGGCTACGCTATTACTGGAATAGACGCCTTCGCTCAGATTTACTGTTTTATCTTCGGGATTGTAATGGTCTGTCAACATACCTTGTACCGATGTCACCTTAACATCATAGATACCATTGTCATGTAACATTTTTAAAGCGACATCCCGACCTGTCATTCCTCCGTCAAGAGGCACCTTAGAGTACTTCTTAAATTTGCTTTTCAAAGAAGATGATACTATAAAACTAAATATAGCAATAGCGCCAAATATAATCCAACCAAAATACATAATCCTATTTCTTTTTCAATTTTTAAATTCTATGCAAACTATATACCAAAATTAACAATTTTGTCAGTTTGTCACTTCATAAAAAATGTTTTAATTCTCTAAAACCCTTAGTGGCGACAGGTTTTAAAACTATATCGCTTTAGTTGATTTAATAAAGCAAAAAAGTAAAATGGAAAGTTAATAAATAGTCCGAAACCACCGTAAAAATATCCCAAACCTGAATGCTAAAAAGTTCAGGAAAAGTTATACAATAACAATATATAAGCCTATCAAATAGTATCTTAATTTATCGGATGGGTTATATTAACATTTACCCCTATTCCGACAAAAGAAAATAGATTATATATTTATTTTATTACTTAATATATAAGATTAAATATTTGAGTAACTTAAATTTTTAGGTTATAAAAAAGTATCTTATTTGGATTATTAGTTTTGTTCTTAACATTTAGTTGCAGATCGAACAAGGATTTTGGAATAGATGATAGTAAGTCTAAAGCTAAAAGCGAATTATCTATGTTTGTAAAATTTTATGTTCAATAGTATGTGTCGGACAACTGTAATAAAAATAGAAAAAGTAAATGACCGATTTTTATTTAATTTTTCATTATGATATTATATTTGTCTTGTCAGTGACAACTATATATCTAATTCACTCCTTTACAC
>CALYRA010000268.1 GCA_945292135.1 uncultured Dysgonomonas sp. | reverse complement strand
ATATAAATATGGTAACGGATATATAGATTGGTTTGAAATAATTGTGGACGGAAGTCCTATCTATTATTATAATCAGGAAAAAAAGATTGAGCTCGCCGGTGAAAAATTTCCTACGGATATTATTGATAATGAAAGTTTGGATGTAACATTCAATATTTTGGATAGAATTATTCGTAATGGTGAAACAAAAGTCACCATACGAGGTCAAACAAATTTGCAGAATGTAGCTGAACCTATAAATTTTAAATTTTTTAATAATGTACAATTCTTCGTACGATGAATTTTACAGCCGAATTTCAACAAATTGAAGATTCATCATTATCTATAAAAGATAAATATATACAGTTAAAACGTTTATTAGAAATAAGTAGTAAGGAAATTACAGCGACTGAATCCCTGCAATTTCCTTCTTTATTTTCCCGAATTGTTTTTATTTCACAAAAGTATAAATTTCCCAAGTCTTTTGAATGGCATCTTCAGCATATTCGAGTTACAGCTACGTTTTTGCAACAAGATGAGAAGCATATAGTTTCGCTAAACCAATATCAAAAAGCAAAAAACACGGTTATAAAATTCTGGGATATTATATTTGGCAACGGAGAAATACAAGAAACAGATACTATTGATGATTTTGAAAATTCATGGGTTAGGCTCTCTCTTGACAAGATTAGAGTTCAGGTTGTAGCTATAGATGAAAAATCTCAAATTCTTATTTGTAAATCCGATTCTTTCTATAATGAAGAAATAATCGTCAAAAACAATGTCAATCCAATCAATAATCAATTTGACCCTATTATAGAAGGATTATGGATCGGAGCTCAATTAAATCTGATAGATGTCAAAATAGATGAAGATGGTTATTACATACCAAAGAACATAGTTCTCGAACCAGATTATTTAATAGATGCTTCCGCAATAGCAGAATGTTTTCAGTCATTTGGAAGCTCATATTTACATTATTTTCGTCGAAAATTCGAACAACCAGTCAATTCGCATTATATATTGTTGGGAAACCTTGCTAACTTCTTTTTAGATGAACTTATATATGCGGATGAAATTGAAAAGTTAACCTTTGAAGAAGTTTTTTTGAAATCATTTAGACAAATGCCATTTGAATATGCTTCGTGTAAGGAAATACAATCCGCATCCGATTTTAAAGATTTTATGGTAAGGGCAAAAAGTCAATTTAACAATATAAAACGTGTCGTACGACAAGATATGCCGGCAAATGGCTTTAATCCGCTGCAATGTACTTTAGAACCCTCCTTTTTTTGTGAAAAATACGGATTTCAAGGAAGGCTTGACTTACTTCAATTGCCAATAGACGAAAAAGATACATTATATCGTATTATAGAACTTAAATCAGGTAAAACGCCATATCCAAGAGAAGATAAAACAAAGATCGCTTTAAATCATGAAGTACAGACAGCAGTCTATCGTTTAATGATACAGAGCGTATTTAAAAAAGGAGCGCGTGATATATATGCTGCTATCTTATATTCTTCATCAGAAAATAAAGGTGAAAATGTCAGATTAGCTGCCAGCTATCAGCAATTGGAAAGGCAAATTTTAAACATCAGAAACCAAATTGTAGCTACCGAACATGATTTATATACGGGAACAGCAGAAACCGTATCCAATATATTTAAAGAATTATTTAATACCGATAACTATGGACGGGTTCCAGATTTTTTTATACAGAAATTATCAGCATTACAAGATATTCTGAATAAGACTTCCGAACTTGAACGGGAATATTTTTATCGTTATATTTCATTTATTTCACGTGAATTGTATTTACAAAAGGTAGGAGATGAAGGATATGACTCATCGATGAGTACATCTGCCTTATGGAATACGACATTTAAAGAACGCAAAGAAACATTGGATTTAATTTGTAATTTGGAAATCGAAGAAGTTAATGATGATGGAAGCGACATGAAAATTCTTTTTAGAAGAAGCGATGATGCGGATTGCGTTAACTTCAGAGAAGGTGAGATATGTATTCTCTATCCTCGACAAAATGAAGAAGATTCTATCCTCTCAAATCAAATATTGAAAGGTAACATTGTAGAAATTACATCCACGCATGTATTATTGCGGTTTAGATACAAACAAAAGAATAAACGACTATTCTTTCAAAATAAATACTGGGTCGTTGAACATGATAAATTAGATCATGCTTATATTGCTATGTTTCGAGGTTTATCAAGCTTCTTGTCAGCATCAAAAGATAAACGAAATTTATTATTAGGTCTGAAGCAACCGGAATCCTCATATTTAGTTCATAATTATGACATATTAGATAAACATTCTAAACAAGAAGCTGTAATACAAAAAGCTTTGGCAGCGAAAGATTATTTTTTAATAGTCGGACCACCGGGAACAGGCAAGACATCTGTTTTTGCTCGTCGATTGATCGAAGAATTTTATTTAAATCCGAAAACCCGGATTTTACTAATCGCATATACCAATCGGGCGGTAGATGAACTTTGCGCTGCCATCTGCAAAGCATTTAATACCGATGAAGTAGACTGTGACAAATATATTCGCATCGGTACGGAACTATCATGTAGCGAGCAATACAGGCATCGCTTATTGCAGAACATTTCGCAAAATGTAAAAAGCCGCGCCGAATTATTGAATATAATTAATTCGCAAAGGATAGTTGTCGGAACGTTAGCATCAATAATTGGCAAACCTGAGTTGTTTGATGTTAAAAAATTTAATGTTGCTATCATTGATGAAGCATCACAAATATTAGAACCTCAAATTGTTGGATTGTTACCTAATTTTGAAAGATTTATAATGATCGGCGACCATAAGCAATTGTCCACAATAACTTTACAAAATGAAAAACAATCTAAGGTCGATAATTCATTATTAAATGAAATACAACTTGACGATTGTCGGGAATCGTTATTTGAACGATTGTATCGGATATGCAAAAAAAATAACTGGATTACCGCGTACGATACTCTTACTTTTCATGGACGTATGCACCAAGATATTGCAACTTTTGTAGATACTAATTTTTATGACAATTCGCTTCAGATTGCAACACAAAGACAAGCCGAAAAATTATTTTTTCCCGTATATGACCATAAGGATTTTTATCAGAAAATGATTTCTGAAAAGCGCTTAGCTTTTGTATCGGCTCGAAAAGTAAATAACAGCTTGTCTGACAAGATAAATGAATATGAAGCAGAAATTGTGACTCAAATAGTTCATGCCGTTCACCAAGTTTATATACGGAATAATAAAGAATTTGATCCACATAAAACAATTGGAATTATAACTCCATACCGCAATCAGATTGCTTTAATCAAACAAAAATTAAAGCAAATATCAATACCCGAATTTAACAAAATAATGGTTGACACCGTTGAACGATATCAGGGCAGCCAGCGTGATATAATTATTATTTCATGTTGCTTCAACCGATCATATCAGCTCAAGTTTTTTAGTAATATGAACCGTGAAGGTAC
>CALYRA010000267.1 GCA_945292135.1 uncultured Dysgonomonas sp. | reverse complement strand
CGATGGTTTGTTCGCAATTCTTTGATGACACGCACCATACGTTCCATCGTATAATCAGGATTATTTATAACCCCCGAACTAAGAAAAAGTCCTTCTATATAGTTGCGTCGATAAAACTCAATAGTTAAATCCACTAATTCGTTGACGGTGAATGTAGCTCGTCTTATATCATTACTACGTCGGTTGATACAATAGGCGCAATCATAGATACAATTATTAGTCAACATAATTTTGAGCAACGATACGCAGCGCCCATCTTCTGTAAAACTATGACAAATACCCATCCCGCCAACAGTGTTTCCAATTCCGCCTTTTGTATTTTTACGGACTGTTCCGCTGGATGAACATGAAACATCGTACTTAGCCGATTCTGCCAATACCTTCAGTTTTTCGAGTATTTTATCATTCATCTAAAATACAAATGTAAAAGATTTAAACCGAGATTCTATTATGATAAAAGCTAAAAATGGTATTTATGTTGAAAAATATAATAAAAGCAGTTATTTATTTAATAAACAACCGCTTACTATTTATATTCCATGAAAAAAAAATGCTATTTTATTCTTAAAAATCTTTTGTTTTTATTGAAATATACTTCTACTGTATCATTTGTATTATATACCCTTGAACCACCGATATACCAAGATTGGGCAACCCAATATATTTTTGTTAAATAAGCATCTTCAGGTTCTACTTTTTCATCATCGTTTAGTTCTTTATAAGAAATAGCATGCAACATTTCAATTTTACTAGCCATTCCGTTTTCCTTATCTTTAGCTTTGATATGTCGTTCGAAAGAGTCTCTCATATCTGCTAAATTATTCTTTTGGACTAGTTCTGAACAGGACGTAAAAAAGCACCCAAGCATAATAAATAGAAAAAAATATTTTTTCATACTAATTATTTTGTTTATAATTTGTCACCAAAAATATGCAATTTTACAACAGAATACAAACGAATATTGCCCTAAAAACAATAAGATGAACGTATTAATAAATAGAAATTTATATTTTCGTATATTGTAATTTTATTTTTTAATAATGAATGGTAAACACAATCGGTTTTCTTTTCGGGAAAGATTAAATTCATTCAAATATGCTTTTAATGGCTTGAAAATTCTTATCCAAGAAGAGCATAATGCGCGTATTCATTTTTTTATAAGTATCCTAGTCTGCATATTAGGATTTGTTTTTAAAATATCTATAGTAGAATGGATTGCTATTTTGATTTTATCTGCCATTGTCATCGGAATGGAAATAATCAATTCTGCAATAGAACGAATCTGCAACTTTATATCGCCTGAATGGAATGAAAATATCAAACAGATTAAAGACTTAGCTTCTTTAGCGGTATTAGTGGTTAGTATCGTAGCCGTAATCTGCGGACTGATTATTTTCTTACCCAAGATATATCAATTACTTTTTGAATAGAATCAAATTTGAATAATATTTCTTATCCCTTTTCTATTTGAGCAATGTAATGTATTATTTTTCAAGTGATTTCTTATTTGCAAATTTTTCATAATCTTTCGAAGCTCTTTCTATGACATCGCGAGCTGTTGATGCGTTATAGATATGTAGTAATTTGCAACGAGCTTCTTTATCCGTAGGCAAATCTTTATATGTCGTGAAGTAATGACAAAGACGATCTATTACCATATGGGGAACGTCTTTAATATTTGTATATGTACTATAAATTGCATCACCTTCAAGGACTGCGATTAATTTATCATCTGCTTTGTCCTGATCCAAAAGACGTAAACCTCCTATCGGACGGGCTTTTACAATTATATCTCCGTGCGTTATATCTTTCTCCGTCAGAACACAAATATCAATGGGGTCGCCATCTCCCTCTATGTCCGTACGCTTCATTTGTATATTAGTCAATTCCGCGACCAAATCCCCACAATAGGTTTGCGGCAAAAAACCATATAATGCAGGAACGATATTCGAAAAACGTTGCGGACGGTCGATGCTTAAATATCCGGTTTCTTTGTCCACTTCGTATTTCACTGTGTCTGTTGGTACTATTTCAATAAATGCGTTGACAACTTCAGGCGAATTAGATCCTAAGGTTATTCCATGCCAAGGGTGCGCTTTAAATTTTTTCATATCTCTGCATGTCTTTTATATATTTACAAATATAATATTTTGTCATTAAATATACATCATATCACTCATAATACTATCTGATATAAAAATCCCCTTTGTAGTCAACCGGAGCGTATTTCCGGTATTTTGCAGAAATCCTTGCTCATAATATTTTTTAGCATATTGCAAGCAATAATCTAACATTTTGTCACCAAATAGTTTTTTCATATCATCCAAATTTACTCCCCACTTGGTACGCAATCCTGTCAAAATAAAATCATTGTAACGAGCCTTTTCGTCTAATATTTCATATTCAGAATTAACTACATGGCTTTCAACATCTTTGATATATTTTGATATGGAAGGTATATTCCAAGCCCTATTGGCTCCATTATATGAATGCGCTGCAGTTCCCAATCCTAAATACTTCTCACCTTTCCAGTATGATGTATTATGTTTTGAATATAACCCATCTTTAGCAAAATTTGATATTTCGTAATGTTCAAATCCAGCCTTCTCTAATTTATTAATCAACAAGGAAAACATTTCCAAACTAATTTCCTCATCTACCTGTTCCAGTTTATTTGTTTGTAACAGATTATTTAAAACTGTTCCTTCTTCATAAATTAAATGATATGAAGAAATATGTTGAATACCTAAAGTTATTGCTGTTTCTAAATTATGATCCCAAATTTTTAATGTTTGCCCGGGTAGTCCGTATATTAGATCAATACTAATATTATTGAAACCTAAATCCTGCGCTTTTTTTACTGCGTTTATTGCTTTTTGAGCGTTATGCCTCCTTTTGAGAAATCGCAGTTCCCTGTCGTCAAAGCTTTGAATTCCAATACTGATCCTGTTAAAAGGCAATAGACGAAGATTTTTTAAATATTCATCGTTCAGGTCATCCGGGTTAGCTTCCAATGTTATTTCCGCATCGGAAAAGACTTCAAAATTTTGATATATTTTATTGAATATTTTTTCGAAATCCAATTTAGCTAATTGTGATGGCGTGCCGCCGCCGAAATATATAGTTTTTATCGGTTCTGAATCGATATACGTTTTCCTCAATTGAATCTCCTGACAAAGAGCTTCTATATATCTTGTCTGTAATGTTTTATCTGTGCCCGTGTAAAAGTCACAATAAATACATCTTGTTTTGCAAAAGGGAACATGTATATAGATTCCTGCCATTTAATTTTTAGTCCATATACATTGAGTCGATCAGATCTTTGTAATTTTCAGCTATTACCTTTCTTCTCAATTTCAAAGTATTAGTTAATTCTCCATTTTCCATAGTAAAAGGTTCTGCTAAAAGCCTGTATTTTTTTATTTTTTCGAAGGAAGCAAAACCTGCCTGTTTCAATTCAATACGCCCATCGAGCATACGAAGGATTTCT
>CALYRA010000266.1 GCA_945292135.1 uncultured Dysgonomonas sp. | reverse complement strand
TATGACTGCCGATTGGGCGCACCTACCCTATGAATTTTTAGCGAAAGTATCTAATGAAATTATAAATAAAGTTAGAGGCGTCAATCGGGTTGTATATGATATTTCATCCAAACCACCGGCTACGATAGAATGGGAATAAAAAATAAAACAGCTCTCTTGATAAAAGTTGCGTCTATAATTTTATCATTATGAAGTTTCAGATTGAAACGATCAAAATACACTGAGGATGAATAACAAGCAATTAAAAAAACATCTTCTTTTAATTTTATGTTTTGTTCCAATTTTTATCCATGCTCAAACTGATAAAAATATGATAATTCGCCTTAAACCAATCAAGGAAAATTTCGGGCGAATTAATTCAACAACAAAATGGACAAAAATCGTACATAAAGATATTTGCGATAAATCCACTGAAGGAGGAGAAATAAACTATTATTATTTGGACGATAAATTGGAAAAAGTCATCGCTGCATATTATGGCGAAAAAGGCAAATCTATTAGTGAGTATTATATATTAAATGATACCCTTTCGTTTGTATTTGAACAAGAATACGAATACAATCGTCCTATTTACTGGAACGAAGAAGTTGCAGAAGAAAATGATGATTCAGAGGCGTTTGACCTCAATAAATCTCATATTTCTGAAACAAGAAATTATTTTGAAAAAGGAAAAATTATCTATCAGCTTCCCGAAGACACATGTAATATTGAATTAAAAGAGAAAAAATTAATGGGATATTTTGAAGAATTCCTGTCGCTGCTGAATAAAGAAAATATTACTCAAGCAAAATAGTAAAAGAGAGAAATTAATATGCCAAAAACGCTTAATGAATTAATAAATACTGAAAATCCAAGTTGGACAATTCTTAAAGAATGGATAGCTCTTGCAAAAAATAAAGTTGAAATATTACCAGTCAATAAAGAAAAGGCTGAAGAAGCTTTAGTCCAAGCTCAAGTCAGTACGCGTTCATTGATGGGAGCGATTATTTATGAAACAGGAGGTCTGTTAATTGAAAATGGATGGATACGTATTTTAGGTTCGGGTTGTGACAAGATGAAACGCTCCCTTCCCGCATGGAACAAAGGGAAGACTTTCACAGAATACGGAGAAATACCACCATATCTGCTTGTTGCGGATGACGCCGCAGGCGGAATATTCGCTATAAACGGAGGATATCTCGGTGAAGATAGAGGTAAGATATATTATAATTCTCCCAATTCGTTGAAATGGCAATCATTAGATATTGAATACAGTCAATTTTTACTTTTTTGTTTTGAAAATGATTTGAACGAATTTTATCAAGAACTCCGATGGAATGGCTGGGAAAATGATATTCTAAACCTTGATCCGGATTATTGTTATATATTCAGTCCATTTCTATGGACAAAAGAAGGACGCGACATAAACCAAGTTGAACGAAAAACCGTTTCGATGGAAGAAGGATATAATTTCAATATGGAAATGAAAACAGCATTAAGAAAGTAATAATAAGATAGCATATATATAAATTATGGAACTCTCAAAAGAGGAAGCAGATGAAATCATCCAACCTATAAAAAAAACAGACCTCATTTATCAAATAGAAGATAAGCCTCCGTTCAAAGAGTCGGTTTTTGCTGCGCTCCAACATCTACTTGCCATCTTTGTAGCTATTATAACCCCACCATTAATTATATCTAAAGCCTTAAACATTGACGCTGAAACTACCAGCTATTTAGTTTCAATGGCTCTTCTCGCCTCAGGTATCTCGACATTTATTCAATGCAAACGCATTGGAATCGTAGGTTGCGGTTTGTTATGTATACAAGGGACAAGTTTTTCTTTTATCGGGGCGTTAACGGCAAGTTTTGTAGGGAGACAGGACATGACAAGTACAGCCATATTAGCGGCTATTTTTGGAGTATGTATTGCGGCTGCGCCGGTGGAAATGATTGTGAGCCGCCTGCTGAAATACACTAAAAAAATCATAACGCCTCTTGTCTCCGGGATTGTTGTCACCATGATTGGATTATCACTCATTAAAGTCGCTATTATCTCTTGTGGTGGAGGATATACATCCATGCAATTGCCTATGGAAGACGCACACTCATTTGGAAGCCCTCAAAATATAGGACTTGCTGCCCTTGTACTCGTTTCTATATTGATATTGAATAGTATAAAGAATAAATATATCCGCATGAGCTCCATTATCATCGGCTTAATAATTGGATATATCGTTGCCTATTTTATGGAATGGATAGATTTTACCAATATTCAAAATACAGGCACAATTACAATACCTCAGCCCTTCAAATATGGACTTGGCTTCGATCTATCCGCATTTGTTGCGGTAGCTCTGATATATTTCATTACATCCATTGAAGCATACGGTGATATTACTGCTAATTCGATGATAGGTGGCGAACCAATCAAAGGGCGTAAATTTATGAAGCGCGTACAAGGTGGAATACTGGCAGATGGAATAAATTCAGTTGTAGCAGGAGTTTTCAACTCTTTTCCTAATTCTATATTCGCTCAAAACAATGGATTAATTCAATTGACAGGAGTTGCCAGCCGTTATATAGGATATTACATCGCAGCGTTTTTGGTAATATTGAGTGCATTTCCATTTATCGGAGGAATATTCTCAATTATGCCCGAACCTGTTTTGGGAGGAGCAACGCTGTTAATGTTTGGAACGGTAGCAGCGTCAGGGATACGGATTATAGCATCGCAAAATATCAATCGTAAAGCGACTTTTGTGTTGGCAGTTAGTTTTGCGTGCGGATTAGGCGTTGAGCTGGTTCCCGATATACTGACGCAAGCGCCTCCCGTAATAAAAAATATCTTTTCATCAGGTATTGCGACAGGTGGCGTTGTTGCAATTATCACTAATTTAGTAATCCGTATAAAAGAATAATATTTATGAAATTATTAAAAGACCGCATCCTAAAAGACGGTAAAAGCTTTGATAAAGGCATACTCAAAGTTGACAGCTTTATCAACCACCAAATGGATCCTATCTTGATGAAATCTATTGCCGTCGAATTTGTTCGTCGTTTTGGAAATCTGCCGATAAATAAAATTATTACAATTGAGGCAAGTGGAATAGCGCCCGCTATAATGACCGGTTATTTGCTCGAATTACCCGTTGTTTTCGTGAAAAAGGCAAAACCCAAAACAATGGAAAATATGGTATCTACTACCGCTTATTCATTTACAAAAGATAAAGAATATACAATTTGCGTAAGTCGCGATTTTCTCAACGAAAATGACAAGGTTCTTTTTATCGATGATTTTTTAGCTAATGGAAATGCAGCCATTGCAGTGAATGATCTTGTAAAAGAAGCCGGAGCTCAATTATATGGAATGGGCTTTATTATCGAAAAAAGCTTTCAAGAAGGCGGAAAACGTTTACGTAAACTAAATATCCATGTAGAGTCTTTAGCTCAAATCAAAGAACTTGGGAATAATAAAATTATATTTGAGGACTAAAACATCGAAGATTTACGAAAGT
>CALYRA010000265.1 GCA_945292135.1 uncultured Dysgonomonas sp. | reverse complement strand
GAAAGTTATTATTACCTATCCAAAGAAAGAAGAAGAAAAGCTAATTCTTCGTCACAATTTGACAGGAAATTATGGAAATGTAGAACCGGTAATGGATGCCGATGAAATAATCTCAGCACGCGAAGTCGTTCGTGATGTGTATTTGGACGAAAAGATTGAAAAATATATAGTCGACATTGTATTTGCAACCCGTTTTCCTCAAGATAATGGTTTAAAAGAATTGACCGGATTAATTGGCTTTGGAGCATCGCCACGTGCAACTATAAGTTTAGCTTTAGCTTCACGGGCATACGCATTTATTAAACGTCGAGGATATGTTATTCCCGAAGATGTGCGCGCAGTATGTCATGATGTAATGCGTCATCGTATCGGATTGACTTACGAGGCGGAAGCTACAAATACCACTTCCGATGAAATTATCAGTGAAATTCTGAACAAGGTAGAAGTGCCTTAATATTATAGATGAGGTTATAAATTAAAATATTTATCCGATTTTTTGTAATCATATAATTGCAAATGATATGGGCAATCTCAAAATATCGAAAGAAGCAATAGCGTAAGTTTCGCATTAAGATAATTACATAAAACTTTCGAAAGATAATCGTGAACCGGTTTGAAATATATAAATTCAATCGAGTTCAACGATATAATCGATGAGGAGACATATTAGAAACTTTTTTCTATATACGATTGAGATTGAAACCAAGAATAAAGAACAAATAAAAGTTCGGATGCGACAAAGTCGGTTTATGATTGAAGACAAGCGGTATAACCACACAAGCAAACTTAAATGTGATTTGAGAAGATTATATTTACTCAATGTCGTTGTTTTCCGGATGATTTGTCACAAGGAGCATTAAAAGATATAAATAGAGGCGAAACAAGAAAATGTATTGATGTCGGTATATTGGTTCCGGTACATTTTTATGAGTACTTGCAAAGAATTAACGATAGTTAGAAATTACATGAATATAAGCACATGTCTTGACTAATATAAAGAAAAGAATGGAGACAAGCGAATTATTAAAAAAAGTACGTCAGATTGAAATAAAGACGCGCGGATTGTCACTCAATATATTTGCAGGGCAATATCATTCCGCCTTTAAAGGGCGTGGTATGGCATTTTCCGAAGTGCGGGAATACCAGTTTGGAGATGATATTCGCGACATTGATTGGAACGTAACGGCGCGTTATAGCAAACCCTTCATTAAAGTATTTGAAGAAGAACGCGAACTTACCGTCATGCTGTTGATAGATGTGTCTTCAAGTCAGGATTTTGGAACCCACCATTCTGTTAAACGTGATATGGTGACAGAGATGGCTGCGACATTGGCATTCTCCGCTATCCAGAATAACGATAAAATCGGAGTTATCTTCTTTTCCGATAAAATAGAGAAATTTATTCCCCCAAAGAAAGGTAAAAAACACATTCTCTATATCATACGTGAGCTTATTAGCTTTAAGGCGGAAAGCAATAATACAGATATTGGCATGGCAATGAAATATTTGACGAATGTGATTAAAAAGCGATGTACAGCCTTTATGATTTCGGATTTTATAGATGGTAACGATTATAAAAATGCTCTTACAATAGCCAATCGAAAACATGATATAGTCGCATTGCAGGTTTATGATAGTCTTGAAACACAATTGCCGAAAGTTGGACTAATGAAAATACAAGATTACGAAACCGGCGAAGAGCAATGGATAGATACATCATCTCGAAAAGTACGTGAAGCATATAAAAAGTGGTGGGACGAACGCCAAGCTCAAATGCAACAAATATTTAATCGTAGCCGGGTCGACAGTGTATCCGTTCGAACCGATGAAGACTATGTGAAAGCATTGTTGGCGTTGTTTAAGATGAGAAGGTAAAATTATAATAAGTTATTCCTAAAGAGTATACTTAAAACTTATATAGTTTATATGTTGAAAATAAAAAACTTAATTCTGATTGTAGTTTTATGCAGTTTGAGCTTTTCGCTATATGCTCAGAAGGCAACAGTTAGGGCGACAATCGAACCGTCAGATATATTAATCGGAGAGCAGGCTGTAATCAATGTAGAAGTCATTGCGCCTAAAGATATGAACATTATATTCCCTGTTTATAACGATACGATAATCACCGGAATAGAAGTGGTAGGAATGGCTAAACCCGACACCGTAATGACAGAAGTAATGACAATTAATCAAAAATATATTGTCACTTCATTTGACTCTACATTGTATCACATTCCTTTTATTCCGATTCAAACAGATAATGATACCGTTTATACCAATGACTTGGGATTAAAAGTAACAGCCCCTCAGTTGTCAGATTCAACATTAGCCTATCTGGATATATTAAAAAACTATCAGGTAGACACAATTGAATATAGTAAACTCGGAATAAATGATATAAAAGACATACAAGAGGCTAAATGGACAATATGGGATGCTGTCGTCGATATAATATCAAGATATAGCATATACGTCATCATTGTATTATTGGCTGTTATTCTTATTGCCGTAGCAGTATATTTCTTCTCAAAGAAGAAGAAAAAAGGATATTACTTCAAACCCGAAGTTATACTCCCTGCCCATATAATAGCATTGAAAGAATTGGATCAATTGAAAGATAGCAAGATCTGGCAGAAAGGGCAGATTAAGGAATACTATACGCAACTGACAGATATATTGCGTGGATATATCCATCGCCGATATCATATTAATGCGCCCGAAATGACCTCAGATGAGATAATTGAAGCGGTACATAGGGTAACTGATACAAACTCATCAACAGATAATTTGCATCAAATATTAAAGCTTGCTGATTTAGTTAAATTTGCTAAATATATTCCCTTAGCAAATGAAGATGATTTGAGTATGGTAAATGCTTATCTCTTTGTAAACCAAACTAAGAAGGACGAAGAATCAAATCCTCCGATTGAAGGACAGACAACAAATCAGTTACAACAATCATCCCCCGTTACACCGATAACGGAAGATAACGAAAAAGATGTAGAAAAAGAAACTGAAAATAATAAAGCTAATAGCTAAAAAAGATTTAAAATAAATGGAATACGCTAATCCGAAATATTTATTTCTGCTTATTTTACTTATACCGCTTATTGTATGGTATATTATTAAATTAAGGAAAACGCAAGCCAATTTCAAGATGTCTTCTACAGATGGTTTTCGAAAGGTAAGTCCCGGCTTAAAAACGTATTTACGTCACTTCCCTTTTGTTTTGCGTCTGGCGGCGATAACACTTGTTATAATAATACTGGCGCGTCCGCAAAGTGTACATTCATCTGAAAATTCCAAGTCAGAAGGAATAGATATCGTTTTAGCATTGGACGTTTCAGGATCAATGCTTGCCCAAGACTTTCAGCCTACACGTCTTGATGCCGCTAAAAAAGTAGCCGCCGAATTTATCAATGATCGCCCGAATGATAAGATTGGCTTAGTCATCTTTGCCGGAGAAAGTTTTACGCAATGCCCACTGACTACCGATCATCGCGTAT
>CALYRA010000264.1 GCA_945292135.1 uncultured Dysgonomonas sp. | reverse complement strand
GAAATCTTCAATGCAAGCATAGCGATAAATACCAAATACATCAGATTTATCATCTTTTGCCTCGTAGATGTTCTTTTTGTTGAACCCATTCTGTATTTCCTCCTTTTGTTAAATATCCTTTTTTAATCTATCTATCCTTTCCGATTAATAAGGATTATGAGGGAAATTATTATTATTTGGATTATTCATTGTCATAGCTTGCAGTAAACGAGCATATACTTGATTCAAAGCTTCGATATGACGAGTCATTTTAGACATTTCTTCTTTGAACATATAGCTATCACCAATGGCTCCATCATATAAACTCTTGATACGGGTCAAGCTGTCATTGATATAACGTAATGTATTCATTGTATCGCCTAAATTTTGTGTTTCGGCTATCTCTTTATAAGCTTGCAAGATTGTTTGTGATGTTTCATTCAAAGACTTCATTGTTTGTGAAAAATCTTCAAGGTTTTGAGCGGCGCTTGCGGCACTTTGGGCATATTCTTCCGCAGGAATGTCAACTTTTTCCATTCTAACTGATGAAGTACTTGTTGCACCAATGTTATTATCTTTACTTATAATATCTCCATTTGTGACTTCAGCTGTATGACTGCTACCCGAAACTGTGTCTCCTCCAACATATTGATTTCTATTTCCATTAAAAGTCGATACCGGAGACGCATTATTTTTTATAGCTTCTTCTTTAAGCGTATTCGATCCGGGAGATACTACCTTTGATGACGAATCCCCGCCTCCGACGACGATAATAGATGGGGTTCCGCCTCCTGTTGCCGGAGTAACTACGTTATCCGAATTAACAGAAGTTGAGTTTATTAATTGAGATGTTGGTTTAGCGTCATTTGCGTTAATGATATATCCGCCGGTTGAACCCGTAGCCGGAGAACTACTATCTGTGTATGATGTATCAAATGCCGATAAAAAGAAAATAAAAGCTTCAATAGACATACCTATAATGAAGATAATATCTCCTCCGCGTACATGTATAATTTTAAATAATGCACCTATTATAACAACGGCAGCCCCAAGGCTATAAATTATATTGAAAAATTGTCTTCCTCCGGGTGTAGCAAACCATGCTCTTAATTTCTTCATTCTTAAATTATGTAGGTTATTTATTATCTAATGTGTATTCAACCTTGCAAAGGTAATATTTTTCATGTTATTACCTGCAATAGTCCTTTATTCAATATTAACTCTTAATTAAAACGAAAAGGTTCTTTAAATATTATAATTTACTAATGGAATATTCATTGTCTTAATAGTTTATTTAAAATTATATAAAAAAAGAGGAAGCCATTCAGACTTCCTCTTTTACAAATATTATAGCATTATTTAAGCTTCTGTATTATAGGCTGCGTCATTTGCCATTCGTAAATAACTCTTATAACGCCATTCAGCATTTTCTTGAGCTGCGGTATACAAATGAGTGGCTTGCGTTGGGTTCGATTTTTGAAGGGATGTATAACGAACTTCGCTACCTAAGAATTCTTGGAATTTAGTCCAATCCGGTTCTTTGCTATCCATTGTAAATGGATTCTTTCCTTCATTTTCCATCATTGGATTATAACGCCATAGATGCCAGTATCCACATGCTACTGCAGATTTTTCTTCATCTTGCGCATGTCCCATACCTCTTCTTAATCCGTGACTAATACATGGCGAATAAGCAATCACAAGGGATGGTCCTTTATATTCTTCTGCTTCTTTAAACGCTTTCAAGCATTGTCCTTGATTAGCGCCCATAGCAACCTGAGCTACATAAACATAACCATATGTGGTAGCAATCATACCAAGATCTTTTTTGCGGATCTTCTTACCTGAAGCGGCAAACTTAGCTCCGGCAGCTACCGGAGTGGATTTAGATGATTGACCTCCTGTGTTTGAATAAACCTCTGTATCAAGAACCAAGATATTTATATCTTCGCCGGAAGCTATTACATGGTCTAATCCTCCGAACCCTATATCATAAGCCCAACCGTCTCCTCCGAATATCCAGATTGAACGTTTAATAATATATTGTTTCAAAGAATAAATCTCTTTGCATAAATCACATGCTTCTTTCTCTTTTTCAAGAAGGGGTAACATTCTTGCATGGATTTCTTTTGTTTTATCTGCCTCAAGCTTATTTTCAATCCATTCTGTAAATATCGCTTTCAATTCAGCGGAACATTTATCGCTATCTTGCGCTTCTGTCATCAATTTTTCGAGACGGTTACGCATAGTGATATTCGCTAAAGCATATCCTAAACCAAATTCTGCGTTATCTTCAAATAAAGAGTTAGCCCAAGCGGGACCTTTTCCTTCTTCATTTTTTGTATATGGCGTAGCCGGAGCTGATCCTCCATAGATTGAAGAACATCCTGTCGCGTTAGCTATCAGCATACGATCACCAAACAATTGGGTTACAAGTTTCACATAAGGTGTTTCACCGCAACCTGAACATGCCCCGGAAAACTCGAATAAAGGTGTCGCAAATTGCGAATTTTTCACATTCATTTTAGGATCTACCAAATGGGCTTTGCTCTTCACTTCTTTGACCATGAAATCCCAAATAGGTTGTTCTTGGTATTGAGTGCCGATTTCGACCATTTTAAGTGCCGAGTTTCCTTTTTTACCGGGACAAATATCCGCGCAGTTGCCGCATCCAAGACAGTCTAATACATCGACTTGAATTTTGAACGCCATACCGTCAAATTGTTTTCCTTGCGCTTTCAAAAGGGTAGTTCCTTCCGGTACTTTAGCTTGTTCCGCTTCATTCAATATAAAAGGACGGATAGTTGCATGAGGACAAATGTATGCGCATTGGTTACATTGAATACAGTTTTCAGCTTCCCATACTGGTACAAATGCTGCAACGCCTCGTTTTTCGTATTCTGTCGTACCGTTTTCCCATGTACCGTCTTCACGACCGGCAAACACTGAAACGGGTAGGCTATATCCGCGCTGAGCATTTACGGGACGAACAATTTTTTTGATAAATTCAGGGGCATCGTCTTCTGCCGGTTTACCGACTGTAATATTTGCCCATTCTGCGGGTACTTCTACTTTCTCAACTTCAACGCCACGATCTACTGCGGCATAGTTTTTATTAACGACATCTTCTCCTTTTCGTCCATAAGATTTGACAATGAATTTCTTCATTTGTTCTACTGCCAAATCGTAAGGTATAACGTTAGAAATTTTGAAGAATGCGGATTGAAGGATAGTATTTGTACGTCCTCCCAAACCTATTTCGGTAGCGATCTTTGTCGCATTGATAATGTAAAAGTTAATATTATTGGTTGCTAAATATTTCTTCACATCATCTGGTAAGTGTTCTCCTACTTCTTCTTTTGTCCAAACCGAATTTAAAAGGAATGTTCCGTTTTTCTTCAATCCTTTGGTTACGTCATATAAATGAAGGTATGCCGGTACGTGGCAAGCTACAAAGTTAGGCGTATTTACCAAATATGTAGATCGGATTGGTTTGTCGCCAAAACGAAGGTGGGAACATGTAAATCCTCCCGATTTTT
>CALYRA010000263.1 GCA_945292135.1 uncultured Dysgonomonas sp. | reverse complement strand
GGGAACATATTCGATAGCATCTTTTAACGTGACTTTCTTCTTATCGGGAATACGGTCAGGCACAAATTTAGCTAATCTATTTGATTCTGATAATGGTAATTTCTGCACGCGAGCAACATCCTTAATTGCGGACTTTGTCGCCATAGTACCATAAGTAATAATATGAGCTACGCGTTCCTGTCCATATTTTTGAGTTACCCAATCAAGTACTTTTCCCCGCCCATCATCATCAAAGTCAATATCAATATCTGGCATAGAGATACGATCGGGATTCAAAAATCGCTCAAATAGTAAGTCATATTTCACCGGGTCAATATCAGTTATTCCAAGACAATATGCTACCGCTGATCCTGCTGCCGAACCACGTCCGGGTCCTACCGCCACCCCCATTTTACGAGCTGCCGCGATAAAATCCTGTACTATAAGAAAGTAACCTGGAAATCCCATTGTTTTCATTGTTTGGAGTTCAAATTCCAAACGTTAAATGATCTGATCACTCCTGTCTTTGCCATAGCGCTTATCTGCGCCATTCTTGGTCAAATGACGTAGATAATCGGACTCTAATTTGATACGAATTACTTTGTTATAACCGCCTAAACGTTTATACTCCTTCTCTCCGAATTCTTTTATTAAATCTTCTTGCGAATACTTTTCTTTGTAACCTTCTTCTGTTCCAAATGAATCTTCAATTGTAAAAAAAGGCATTAAAGCATCTGAATCAATTGAATAATATTCGACTTTATCAGCTATCTCAAGCGTGTTTGTCAAAGCTTCGGGTACGTCTGAAAAAATTTCCTGCATTTCGGCAGTAGTTTTCATCCACTCTTGTTTTGTATAACGCATCCGGCGAGGATCGTCCAAATCTTTTCCGGTACTAAGACATATTAATCTGTCATGGGCATCTGCATCTGCTTCATCAACAAAATGGACGTCATTTGTAGCAATCAATTTTACATCGTATTTTTTAGCTATGCGGATAAGTTCTTCATTTACTTTTTGCTGTAAAGGATATGCTTCAATATTGGAATCAGGACGGCTTGTCTTGTGGCGTTGCAATTCAAGGTAATAATCATCGCCCCAAAGGCTTTTGAACCACTCAACAGCTTTTTCCGCCTCTTCTGTTTCGCCTTTTAAAATTTTCTGAGGTATTTCTCCACCGAGACAGGCCGATGATATGATTAAACCTTCTTTATACTTTTCCAAAAGTTCTTTGTCAATGCGTGGACGCATATAAAACCCTTGTGTCCAACTATGCGACACCATTTTTATCAGATTTTTATATCCTTGAAGATTTTTTGCAAGCACAACAAGGTGCCATCCGCTCATATCGGATTTTCCTTCTTTCAGGTGACGATTGCGTCGAGCGACATAGCACTCACATCCCAAGATTGGCTTAAATTTTTTGGATTCCTCTTCTTTTATTTTTTGTTTTAATTCATTAATCTGATTTTTTATTAAATCATTCTCTCCTTCTTGCTCTATTTTTTTTATTTCATTCTTCAATTCTTTTATAACTCCGTCATACTTAGAGTTTTTCTTTTTTACATAATTATAAAACTCTTTTATGCCGAACATTGCACCATGATCTGTCAGCGCAATACCCTTCATACCATCGGCTATAGCCTTTTCTACCAGGTTTGGTATACTTGCCTGACCATCAAGGAGTGAGTACTGCGAATGGACATGCAAATGAACAAAATTACTCATATTCTCATATAGATTTTAGTAATTTATAAAATTAAATACTTTGTAATATATGAAAAAGGAAAAACCGCATAAGTTATCAACAATTAGTTTTTTAAATTCCATAAAGTTTTCTCAAAAGTTAAATAATTTCGATTACATAAAAACTATAATTAAACAAAACAGAAATAAATTAGTTTTTATTTTACTAACTAATTTCTAAATTGAAAATTAAAATAACTTTTTTGATATTTATATGAAATAAAAATATATACCTACATTTGTTTACGTAAACATTCTTATCTTTTGCGATGGTGAAAAAGCACATATTTCTTTCCCTGATTTTTCTATTAGTATACAAATTTTCTTTTGCCCAACAAGTAAGAGTGTTCGGAACCGTATTTAATGAATACAAGCAACCTTTGACAGGCGTAACAATATCCCAAATCGATATCCAAAATAAAGTAAATACCAACGATAAAGGTACGTATTCATTACCTGTATTTATAACACCATCCGTTAAGATTTGTTTTTCAGCAATAGGATATTCCAGTAGAGAAATTGTCATTAATAATCTTACTAAAAATTATGAATTGAATATTGTTCTTAAAGATTCGGTACAGAATCTTGCTCCTATCATTGTTGATGCGAATAAAAAACAAATTACGACAATCGAACAATTGAATACGTCGGGTTCAAAGTTTCTTCCTTCATCTTCGGGAGGAAATATAGAAACAATGATAGCTACTTTAGCAGGGGTAAGTTCTACCAGTGAATTAAGTTCTCAATATTCTGTAAGAGGCGGAAATTTTGATGAAAATTTAGTGTATGTCAACGGAATAGAAATATATCGTCCCTTACTTGTTCGTAACGGGCAACAGGAGGGTTTAAGCTTCATTAATCCCGATATGGTTTCTAATGTCGGTTTTTCTTCGGGTGGATATGGAGCCGAATATGGAGACAAATATTCTTCGGTATTAGATATTCAATATAAAAAGCCTAAATCTTTTGAAGCAGCTATGGAAGCCAGTCTTCTTGGTGGTAGTCTTTATGCAGGTACATCTACGAAAAGATTTTCGCAAATTACAGGTCTCCGATACAAAACAAATCGATCATTATTAAAGAAGAGCGATATGAAAGCGGAGTTTGCTCCATCCTTTACGGATGCCCAAACATATGTAACATATAAATTATCATCAGAATGGGAAACGAGCTTTTTAGGTAATTACGCATATAATTCATATAAATTCACACCCAAAACGCGAGAAACCAAATTCGGAACATTAGATCGGCCTAAAACATATAAAGTATATTTCAATGGATGGGAAAGGGATAAGTATGTCAATTATCACGCCGCTTTTACTTTAAAAGGCAAAATTACGGAACGTTTTAATATAGGATTTACCGGAGCGACATTTTCTTCTGATGAACGTGAACGTTATGATATTGAAGGTTCATATAGATTAACAGATTTGGATGAGGAGAACGGTGGTTTGATGACGGGAGTAGGTTCATATATGGAACACGCTCGAAACAAATTGGAAGCCGATATATACAGCTTTACTCATTTTGCAAATTTCAATTTGAATAAGCATCAAATCAAATGGGGAATTACTTATCAAAAAGAAGAAATCAAAGACAAAATTAAAGAATGGGAAATGCGTGATTCGGCAGGATATACCTTACCAAATAATGAATATATAAGTTTGTTTTCAAACTTAAAATCGGATAATAAATTAAATTCTTCTCGTTATTCAGGTTATGCGCAGGATAAATTCATATTCGAATCTTCGCAAGGTGCAATCATTATTAACGCCGGAATAAGATTCAGTTATT
>CALYRA010000262.1 GCA_945292135.1 uncultured Dysgonomonas sp. | reverse complement strand
TATATTTAGCGAGTATTGTTATCGGTGCGCTAATATTTATCGGTTGGCTTATACATTATTATAAGAATAAGGCTTTTCAAGTAAATTATCCACGAAAAACGATGTATATTTTAGAATGGTTATTGTGCTTTATTATTTGTGTTGGTATAACAATAATACCTCTTTCATTGATGGAAGGAAGTGATACAAAGTGGAGAACTTTTTCTTCTAAAGAAGATGCGAAAAAAGCACTTGAAATCATATATCAAGTTGATATGTTGATCCCAAATACATATAATTACGGATGGAAGGAATATATGGAGCCTATAAGAATCCCTGATGGAATGTCGGTAAATATTGATTCCTCCAATATTAATCAATACGTTTACAGAAAGGATAACAAAAACAATCTCATTATTGAAGGATATATAGGACCATCATTATTATTTTATAAAGATGACACCTATAACCGTGGAAGTGAGCAACCTACAAGGTTTTTGACAGAGAAAGAAAAAAAAACAAAACAAATCAAATCTTGGCTGAAAAATGGAGAACAAGACAAGATCAAAGCTTTTATGGGAGAATATATGAAATTGTTCTAAAAGCACAAGATAGCTACAAATTTAACAATAGATAGTTGGTTTGATAGGATTTATCGGCCTCCATTTTTTCCTGTTGATAGTAGTTCAGTAATTGATAATGGAGAATATGTATGCTGGAGCTTCAGCGATTTTCCTGAACCCTATATAGCAAACGTCTGGCTTAGAGAAGGATATCAAGAAATAATCGATTGTTATGAAGGTACTACAATATGTTTTATGTCATTGGTTTGCTTATGTATGTCCCTCGCTACTTCTGTATTAATATTTTCTTTTAAATATTTTGTAAAATTTATATTAAAAAAAGGGGGTAGCCTAAAGTAACTATATGTCCTGAAAAAACAGGGACTACTTTAGTTTAGCGATAATATAAAATTGTTCTACATATGAAAATTGTATTCCAATATTATTGTTCTTTCCATCAATAAAGATCTCTTTAAGTATATAAAACACATTTTAAATCAAAATTTTAATAAATAAAATCCAACATGACAGAGTTATTAAAAACTAAAAAGGTCAGAATAAAATTATTCTGACCTTTCATTGATAATTATAATGTATTACTCTTATAACTAAGAAATAAGTATTACCCCTCAAGAGCTGAGGCTCCTCCAATAATATCTAATAATTCGTTTGTTACTGCCTGTTGACGAGTCTTGTTGTACTCTATTTTCAAATCCTGTAACAATTCATCTGCATTATCTGTCGCTATTTGCATAGCCATCATACGCGCAGCATATTCGGATGCGTTAGAATCAAGAAGAGCAGCAAATAAACGTGAATATAAAACGGTAGGAATCAAACTATTTAAAATTTCCTCTTTGGAAGGCTCATAAATATAATCGGATTCGTAACTGTTAGATTTAGATTGGGCGTTCCCATCCATATTGGCATTCAAATCAAAAGGTAAATAGGTCTTATCAATCAAGATTTGCGTACCGGTAGATTTGAAGTGAAAATAAATAAGGATGACCTCATCTAATTCTTTATTCACAAATTTATTTATCAAGCCTTTAGCTAATTCTTGAACAGCTTGAAAAGATGGTTTATCAGCCATATCCACATAGTTGCCCTCAACGCTTAAATGCATCTTTTTAACCGCATCAGCTATTTTTTTACCAATCGGATATATCTCAATATTATCTTTACCGAGATGTTCATATTTTTGATAAACAGCTTTAAACTCTTTAATTACATTAGCATTGAAAGCTCCACAAAAACTTGAATTTGAAGAAAAAGCAACTATTGCGACTCTTTTCAATTCACGTTTTTGAATATATGGCAAATCTGTAGAAGCTTCTGAAGCCAAAAGACGAGTCAAAATGGCATCCAATTTTTGCTGATAAGGCAGAAAGTTAGTTATTGCGACCTGTGCTTTGCGAAGCTTAGCAGATGCAATCATCTTCATAGCGGAAGTAATCTTCCGTGTACTATTCACGGAACCTATTCTGGTCTTAATCTCTTTCAATGATGCCATAATTCAATCAATTTTTATATTGAGCAGCTGTATCTTCAGCAACTTTTCTCAAAATTTTCTCTATATCAGCGTCTATTATACCCACTTTCAATTTGTCCAATACATCAGATTGATGACTCATTTCCAAAGCACGAAGATAATTAGCTTCAAAGTCCAAAACTTTATTTAAAGGTACATTTTTCAACAAGCCGTGTGTACCGCAATAAAGTACTGCAATTTCTTTCTCAACCTGCATTGGTTTGTATTGTGGTTGAATCAGTAGCTGCGTATTTTTTTGTCCTTTGTCAATAGTCATTGCCGTAACTTGGTCTAAGTCTCCTCCAAATTTAGAGAAAGCTTCTAATTCTCGATATTGAGCTTGATCTATCTTTAAAGTTCCAGCAACTTTTTTCATCGCTTTTACTTGAGCTGAACCACCGACACGGGATACTGAAATACCGACATCAATTGCCGGACGAAGTCCTGAGTTAAACAAATCGACATCTAAAAATATCTGACCATCTGTAATCGAAATCACGTTGGTAGGTATATATGCCGATACGTCGCCTGCCTGAGTTTCGATAATAGGCAAGGCCGT
The DNA here is from genome assembly GCA_945292135.1 of uncultured Dysgonomonas sp. Classification (GTDB taxonomy): domain Bacteria; phylum Bacteroidota; class Bacteroidia; order Bacteroidales; family Dysgonomonadaceae; genus Dysgonomonas. Next base: position 891 of record CALYRA010000262.1, on the reverse strand, counting down.
TAATGAACCCCCGCCCTTGATTTTACCTTTTAAACTTTCGGGCTGGTCATTCATTTGCTCCGCAACTTCTTGTTGATTAATAATTTTAGCCGCACGTTCCAATAAACGAGAGTGCAAGTAAAATATATCGCCCGGATAGGCCTCACGTCCGGGTGGACGACGAAGAATCAAGGAGACTTCACGATAGGCAACCGCCTGCTTTGATAAGTCATCATATACGACTAAGGCATGGCGACCTGTATCACGAAAATATTCACCGATAGCTGCTCCGGCAAATGCTGCGAAATATTGAACGGCGGCTGGTTCAGCTGCTGTACCGGATACGATGATTGAATAATCCATCGCGCCTTTTTCTTTCAATATCTGAGCTATATTTGCTACGGTAGAGGCTTTCTGACCAATAGCTACGTAAATACAATAAACGGGTTTACCGGCTTCGTAATTTGCTCTTTGATTTATAATAGTATCTATCGCAATTGCTGTTTTACCTGTTTGACGGTCACCAATGATTAACTCACGTTGTCCCTTACCTATAGGTATCATTGAGTCAATTGCTTTAAGACCTGTTTGCAGAGGCTCGGTTACCGGTTGACGAAATACTACTCCCGGAGCTTTACGTTCCAAAGGCATTTCGACCATTTCTCCTGTCAATGGTCCTTTACCATCAATCGGATCTCCAAATGGTGTGATTACACGTCCAAGCATACTTTCGCTCACATTGATAGATGCTATACGCCCGGTACGTTTTACTGTAAAGCCTTCTTTAATCTGGTCGGACGGACCTAATAACACTGCGCCGACATTATCTTCTTCCAAGTTCATCACAACGGCTCTGATACCATTGTCGAACTCCAAGAGTTCATTAGCTTCGGCATTTTTAAGTCCATACAC